>CAZTVJ010000349.1:0-7690 GCA_964616935.1 uncultured Acidimicrobiales bacterium
GTAGACCACCACCTTGGGGAGGACGGTCAGGTCTTTGCCGGTCTGCTTGTGGCGACCGCCGGTGAGGCCGTAGATGGGCGTCATCTCGCTGCCCGCGTAGGTGGTGGGCACGGCCACGATGGGCAGCGCGTGGGTGAGAGCGACGGCCTTGGCCAGACCCGTCGAGGACCCACCTCCCACGCACACGATCACGTCCGCGCCGGCATTCGTCGTTGCTGCTCGCGCCCGCTCGGCGAGATCGACGGGGACGTGCTGGACCACCTCGTCCCAGCGCGTCACGACGCGATCGCCCAGCTGCGCGGCGACGTCGTCGGCAACGGCCTTCGCGGCAATGTCGTGGATCAGGAACACCTTCGACCCTCCGAGCGCGGCGACCTCGGCGCCCACGTCGGCCAAGCGCCCCGCGCCGAACACGACGCGCCCGGGCAACGACTCGTACTCGAAGGACCCAACGCCGGTCACCTCAACCCCTCCTCCCACTGCTCCTGCGCCACCGGTCTTCTGCGGGCGAATGCCCACACGTGATGTGGGCATTCGCCCGAACTTCGCCGAGGAGGCTCATGCGGCCGCCTCCAGCGCTCGCAGGGCGTCGAGCTCCACCGCCGACGGCGGAGCGGTGCGACCGAGCGACTCGGCGACGACGAGGTCCCAGCCCGTGGCCGCCCGCGCTGCCTCGACCGTGACGCCGTCGTGCAGCTCGGTAAGGACCAGCTCGCACGTCACGGGGTGGGGCCGGAGGATGCCGAGGTCGGTGATGACCACGGTAGGGCCTCGTCCCCGCAGGCCGAGCGCCTCTCGGGAGCCGGGGCCGTCGCCGTAGCCGACCGATGTGCGGAAGTCGGTCCGCTCGACGAAGGCGCGGTCGCTCTGGCGCAGCAGGACCACCACCTCGTTGGCCGACGCCGCGATCTCGGGCGCGCCGCCTGCTCCGGGCAGGCGCACCTTCGGGTGGTCGTACGAGCCGATCACCGTGGAGTTGATGTTCCCGAACCGGTCGATCTGGGCCGCGCCCAGGAAGCCGACATCGATCCGCCCCGCCTGGAGCCAGTAGGCGAAGATCTCGGGGACCGACACGACGGCGTCGGCCGTCTCGGCCAGCTCACCATCGCCGATCGACAACGGCAGCTTCGTCGGCTTGGAGCCGATGCAGCCGGACTCGTAGACGAGGACGACCTCCGGCGCGTGGAGCCGGCGGGCCAGGTTGGCGGCCGTGGACGGCAGTCCGATGCCGACGAAGCAAACGGTCCCGTCGCGCAGCGTGCGCGCAGCAGCGACGATCATCATGTCGTCGGCCGAGTAGGTCACTCAGGCCTGGAGCCAGGGGTAGCGCGCCGCGTCCTGGCCGGCGTAGTCCGGGTCGAGGTAGATGAAGCAGCGCTGGATCTTGCCGTCTCGCACCTCGAACACGTCGCACCACCGGCCCGCCCCCCACTCGGGCACGCCGGCGCGCCATGGACCGGCCTGGTGCTCACCGTGGCTGGTGCCCTCGCAGGCGAACGTGTCGCTGCCGCTCATGATCCAGTTGAAGTGCGAGTAGTGGTGGACGATCCCCTTCAAGGTCGCGCCCACGTCGCCGAACAGCTTGCCGATCTGGTCCTTGCCGTTCGCCAGACCCCACTTGGGGAAGTACACCTGCGCGTCGTCGGCGAAGAGATCGAGGATGCTGCCGCCGGTCGATGTCACGCCACCGTTGTCGAACGCCTTCAGATACTCGAGCGCCACGCTCCTGCGCTGCTCGTCGGTCATGGTCTGCGTCGCCACTGCCATCGTGTGCTCCCTTTCCCGGCCGCTAAGCCGATGCCGCCGCCACGTCGGCCAGCCCGACGCTGCGCCGGTACTCGTTGAAGTCGGCGGTGCCGCGGACGTGCCGGTCGATCCAGGTGGTGAAGGCCGCACGGTCCCTGCTGATGTCGTCCCAGGCCCGGTAGAAGGCGTTGTCGCGCGTCGAGTAGCCGATGGCGAAGCTGGGGTGCGCACCGCCCGGCACCTCGCATACGGCGTCGAGCACCCACGCGGGGAGCACGACGGCGTTCGGCCGCGGTACCAGCTCGTCGACGATCTCCTCCACCGTGACGATCGCTCGGCGGGCCGCCAGCACGGCCTCCTTCTGCACCCCGACGAGCCCCCAGAGCTGCACGTTGCCCTTGCGGTCGGCTTGCTGTGCGTGGATGACCGAGACATCCGGGTTGATGGCCGGCACTGCGGTGAGCACCTCCCCGGTGAAGGGGCAGGTGATCGGGGCGATGGTGGGCGTGTGCTCCACCAGGTCGGTGCCGACGTACCCGCGCAGGACGCCGAAGGGCAACCCGGAGGCGCCGGCTGCGTACCGGGTTGCCATCCCGGCATGGCTGTGCTCCTCGATGTCGAGGGGCCCGGGCCAGCCCCGTTCCACCGCGTCGCGGAAGCGGTGGAGGGAGCCCACTCCGGGGTTGCCGCCCCACGAGAACACCAGCTTGCGCACGCAGCCGGCCCCGATCATCTGGTCGTAGACCATGTCCGGCGTCATGCGCACGACGGTGAGGTCGCGGCGACCCTGACGGATGATCTCGTGACCGGCGGCATGGGGGATCAGGTGGGTGAAGCCCTCCAGCGCGACCGTGTCACCGTCGGCCACGAGACCGGCGACGGCCTCCGACAGCGTGGTGATGTTGGCGCTCATCGCGGATACCACGGCGGCAGCTGCGCATCGACGTTCACCCAGATCGACTTGGCCTCGGTGTACTCCCGCATCGCCTCGAAGCCCATCTCGCGGCCGTAGCCCGACAAGCCGGTGCCGCCGAAGGGCGACCCCGGGCTCACCCGCTTGTAGGCGTTGATCCACACCATGCCCGCCCGGATGGCCCCGGCCATCTTGTGGGCCCGGGAGACATCGCTCGTCCACAGCCCGCCGCCCAGCCCGTAGTCGGTGCTGTTGGCGATAGCGATGGCCTCGGCGTCGGTGGAGAACGTGGTGACAGTGACGAACGGCCCGAACACCTCCTCCTGGCCGACCCGCGCCGACGGGTCGCTGCGCACGACCGTGGGCTCGATGTAGCAGCCCTTGGCCAGCGCCGGGTCGTCGGGTGCCTTGCCGCCCGTGAGGATCTCCCCGCCCTCGTCGAGCGCCACCTTGACGTACGACAGCACGCGGTCCCGGTGGAGGGGCGACGTGAGCGGGCCCATCTCCGTTGCAGGGTCGAGCGGGTCGCCGAGGCGGATCGAACGGGCGAGGGCCACGAACCGCTCGAGGAATTCTCTAGCGATGGACTCGTGAAGGATCAGCCGGCTGCCGGCGATGCAGGCCTGGCCCTGGTTGTGGAAGATGGCAAAGGCGCTGCCGTTCACCGCCGCAGCCAGGTTGGCGTCGGCAAACACGATGTTGGCACCCTTGCCGCCCAGCTCGAGCTGCACGCGCTTCAGGTTCCCCGCGCTCGCCTCCACGATGCGCCGACCGGTCGCGGTGGAGCCGGTGAACGCGATCTTGCTGACGCCCGGGTGGGTGGCGAGCGCCTCCCCCGCGCTGTGCCCGTAGCCCGGCACGATGTTCACGACCCCAGGCGGGAAGCCGACCTCAACCATCAGCTCGGCGATGCGCAGGCTCGACAGCGGCGTGATCTCGGCCGGCTTCAGCACCACGGTGTTGCCGGCGGCCAGCGCGGGACCCATCTTCCAGCTCGTGAACATGAGCGGGAAGTTCCATGGGACGATCTGGCCCACCACGCCGAGCGGCTCACGCTGGACGTAGTTGAGGAACCCCTTCTCGACCGGCACGACGTCGCCCTGGAGCTTGTCGGCCATGCCGCCGAAGTACCGGTAGCAGGCGGCGGTGCGGGGAACGTCGAGCGCCTTCGAGTCCTTGATCGGGTGGCCCGTATCGGTGGTCTCGAGGATGGCCAGCTCGTCGGCGTTCGCCTCCACGAGGTCGGCCAGCTTCAGCAGCAGCCGCCCCCGATCCGCAGCCGTCGTCGTACGCCAGCCGTCGTACGCGGCCTGCGCCGCGGTGACGGCACGGTCGATGTCGGCTGCCCGCGCCTCGGCCACCTCGGCGATGACCGAGCAGTCGTGCGGGTTGATCACCTCCAGGGTGCCGCCGTCGGCCGCGTCGACGAACTCCCCCCCGCTGAACAGCTTGGTCTGCATCAAGGGCTCAAACCTGCTGGAGACGATCGGCTGGCGGCGAGAGAAGCGCCAGCGACGGGTCGCAGTCGATCGGGGAGAAAGCGCAGCGGACGACGAGCAAGACCATCAGCTCAGAACTCGACCGGAACCTGGGGGGCTTGGCCCGAGGCGATGAGCTCGGGCAGCTCGGGTGAGGCGTTCTCCCACACGAGCAGCATCGAGCGTTTCGGGGCGTACCCCTGGTGGCGGATATCGGCCGGCATCGCGGCCACGTCGCCCGGACGCATGACCACCTTGGCCCGGACCGCACCGCTGTCGCGGTCCTCCACGTCCCACCGGATCTCGTCGGACAGCTGGATGAACCACTCCACGCGGTCGTTGCCGTGGATGATCGGCAGGATGTACTCCTCCGTAGTCGGGCAGTACAGGCTGGCCTTGCACGCGCTCACCACCGACGGGTTCCAGGTGACGTCGCTGCGGCTGAGGTAGGCGAACAGGTTGTAGGCCGCCACGTCGCCCTCGAACCCGGGCTCCGCCTCCACGAGCGGCTCGTCCTGGGGCACGTCGGCGAACATCCGGTTGATCGGAAAGCCGGTGGCGTCGCTGCGGATCTGCTCGTCGCCCGGGACGCCGACCATGCGGTTGGCCAGCACCCGCCGGCGGGTCACCGCAGCGGTGTTGGAGCCGTCCTTCACCCCGAACGGCTTGCCCGTCTCGGCCGGGCTGGCGAACGGGTCGAAGCCGGCGTTGGTCCAGTCGTCGAGCATCGCCTTGAACGTCTCGCGGATGAGCGGCGCCTCGAAATTCTCGACGTGGTCGAGCTCGGCCTTGCGGTAGGCATCGTTGTAGCGGCCGGCGAACAGGTCGACGTTGCCGTAGTGGTTCACGGTGCCCAGCACCCCGTCGAAGTTGACGGTGCCGTAGAAGAAGTCCCACGCGACATCGCGTTGGAGCGCGCGCAGGAAGGCATCGATGGACATCACATGGCTGCCCGTCGGCCAAGTGATGTTGGCGAAGAACTCGTTGCGGCCGAACGTGAAGCTGCCGATGGTGAACGTGCGGTACCCCTGAACGTTGGGCTCGGACGCCTGCACGGACGTGGCGACTGCAGTCATGAGAAGTGCTCCTTACGAGGAGAGCGCGAGCGAGACCATCAAGAAAAGCAGATCTCGGCCCAGCGCTGGACCGTGTCGTCGCCGACGATCGTCTGCTGCAGGATCACCGCAGGCGCATCGGCGTGGAACTGGTAGGCGGCGTTGGCGGGCAGCAGCGCCATGTGGCCACGGCTGGCCACGATCCGTCCCATCTTCTGCCCGCTCGGCTCGCCATCGATGCGGACGGAGCCCTGCTTGTCGGCCGGAACCGCGGGCTCGTCGAGCTTGACGAGGCGAACCTCGACGGTGCCGTCCATGACGAGGGCGAACTCGTCGTGCGCGCATGTCCGCCACTCCGACGTGCCCTCGGCCCGAATGGCTTCCAGCACGTACTCCATGTTCTTGCCCACGGCCACCTTCTCGTAGGGCCTCGCCGTCGAGGCGACCTCGAACATGTTCGAAAAGACGTAGCGCTTGGCGTCGTCATCGATGATCTCGATGGTCCCCTTCTGGAAGTCAGCGAGCGATCCGAACTTGGTCGTGTACTCCACTCCACCCCCCTGCTCCGGCATTCCTTGACACCAATGTGTGCGGTATGCGAACATCTGTGCGCTCTAAGAACATTGGACACCTCGGGAGCGCCTCATGTCAAGGTCGGTGGTCGTGGGAGCCGACGACAACGACGACGAGCGTCGCAACGGTGACTTCGTGCAGTCCGTCGCCCGCGGCCTCACCGTGCTGCGCTCCTTCTCGCAGGAGCACCCGTCCCTCAGCCTGTCGGAGGTCGCCCGCCTCACCGGGCTCACGCGCGCCACGGCCCGACGCCTGCTGCTCACCTTCGTCCACCTTGGCTACATGTGCACCGACGGCCGCCAGTTCGAGCTCACGCCGAAGGTGCTCGACCTCGGCTACGCCTACCTGTCGTCGGTCGGCATCGGTGAGATCGCCCAGCCGTTCATGGAGGCGCTGTCGGAGCGCACCCACGAGTCGGTGTCGGCGGCGGTGCTCGACGGCGACGAGATCGTGTACGTCGCGCGAGTGCCCACCAAGCGGATCATGGCCATCTCCCTCGCTCTCGGGTCGAGGCTCCCGGCCGCCTCTACTTCCATGGGCCGTGCCCTCCTGGCGGACCTGGCCCCGGCCGACTTGGACGCCTTCCTGGCCCGGTCCCGGCCGGCAGCGCTCACCGAGCGCACCATCACCGACCCGGCGCGGCTGCGCGAGGTGCTCGACGAAGCCAGGCGCCTGGGTTGGGCCCTCGTCGACCAAGAGCTGGAGGACGGGGTGCGGTCCATCGCCACCGCGCTGCGCGACCGCCGGGGCCGTGCCGTCGCCGCCATCAACGTGTCAACCCTCGCGGGCCGCGTGAGCATGAAGGAGCTGAAGGCGTCGTTCGTGCCGGCCCTGCTCGAGACCGCGGCCGAGATCAACGCCCGCCTGGCCAAGCGCTAGTCGCGTGCCGCCTCATGACGGACGTCATCGGCCCGATGGAGCGCCTTCTCGGACCAGTGGTGTGCGTAGGGGTTGTCGTTGTACCGATCGATCGCGCGGTAGCCGAACGCCTGATACATCGAGATCGCCTCAGCGAGGCTCTCGTTCGTATCAACGTCGACGACCACCGATTGGCGCGTCAGTCCTTCCGCGCCGACCAGGGTGGCGGCGGCGGATCGGGTGACCGGGGTGCATCGGGCCGGTGGGTCGCCACAGTGCCGACTGCGATGGCGCTCAGCTGCGCGACGACATCGGGCAGGTCAGGAGCGTCGGGCAGCACGCAGCGCAGGTCGGTGACGCCCTCGTGGGCGAGCGTGCTCACGGCGGTCTGGCACGCCTCGAGCGTCCCGACGAGGCGTGCCTGGCCCGGGGCGCCCGCGCTACCAAAGGTGGCGTCCAGGTCGGCCCGGGCGGCCGCCTCGGCCGAGGTGCGCCCGATCGAGACCGCAACAGTGCGGGCCCAGGGATGCTCCTCGACCGGCAAGACCTCGACCGCAGCTTGACCGAGCAGGCCGGACACCTCGGCGGCCATCTGCGGGCTGGCCACCCAGACCACGTCGATGCCGGCGAGGTCAGCGAGGCGGGCGAGCTGCGCCGCTCGCGCCGGGTCACCCGGGAGCACGATCCCCAGCCGAACCAACCGACCCGCCCTCGGCACCACGGGTGCGTCCATCACCTGCCTCCCCGACGTTCGACCAGCGAACAATCGTGCGCTGAACGAACAGGATACGGTACCGCTCGTGGGGGTCGAACCCGGCGACGGCGTGCTGGCGATGCTGCTCCGGCTCGTCGACGAGCTGCGGGCCGCTGATGTAGACGTCGCCCTCGTCGAGGTGCTGGACGCGGTCGACGCACTCCGCCATCTGGACCTCACCGATCGGCCGCTGCTGCGCGCCGCCCTACGGGCGACCCTCGTGAAGCACCTGGAGGACGACGCCGTCTACGACGTGCTGTTCGACCGCTGCTTCCCGGTGACCCGGCCTGCCACCCCGCCGGTTGGCTCCCCT
>CAZTVJ010000350.1:0-8772 GCA_964616935.1 uncultured Acidimicrobiales bacterium
GGATGGCGCCGGTGGCGGTGAGGATGGACACCTCGTTGGTGTCGTGCTCGAACCCGGCTCGGGAGGCGGAGACGTCGTTGGCCACGATGAGGTCGAGGTGCTTGCGGCGCAGCTTGGCGTTGGCGTTCGCCTCGAGATCGCTCGTCTCGGCGGCGAAGCCGACGAGCGTCTGCCGGTGGCCCTTGACCGAGCCGAGGGCGGCGAGGATGTCGGTGGTGGGCTCGAGCAGGATCTCGGGAGGGCCGGCGTCCTTCTTGATCTTGCCGTCGGCCGGCTGCTTCGGACGGAAGTCGGCCACGGCCGCCGCCATGACGACGACGTCGGCCGACCCGGCCAGTCCGAGCACGGCCGCCTCCATCTGCGCGGCGCTCTCGACCTCGACGAGCTCGATGCCGGGCGGCGAGGGACGGTCGACGGTGCTGACGAGCGTGACTCGGGCGCCACGCGCAACGGCCTCGGCCGCCAAGGCGTACCCCTGCTTGCCCGAGGAGCGGTTGGTGATCACGCGCACCGCATCGATCGCTTCTCGGGTGCCCCCCGCCGTCACGACCACGTGCAGACCGGCCAGATCCTGAGGGCGCAGGACGCGCTCGACGGCAGCGACGATGGCCTCAGGAGCGGCAAGGCGACCGGCGCCCACGTCACCACCGGCCAAGCGGCCGGCCTCTGGCTCGACGACGTGGACCCCACGCCGTCGCAAGGTGGCCAGGTTCTCCTGCACCGCCGGGTGCTCCCACATCTCGGTGTGCATGGCCGGGCACACGACGACCGGGGCCCTGGTGGCCAGCAGGGTGGCCGTGAGCAGGTCGGACGAGATGCCGGCGGCATAGGCCCCGAGGACGCGCGCCGTCGCCGGTGCCACGACCACGACGTCGGCCGATTGGCCGAGGCGGGTGTGCGGGATGGGATCGTCATCGTCCCAGAGCGAGTGGCGCACAGGCTCTGACGCTAGAGCCGACAAGGTGGTGCGGCCGATGAATCGTTCGGCCCCCTTCGTCATGACGGGCACGACGTGAGCGCCGGCATCGACGAGCCGCCGGCACACCTCGATGGCCTTGTAGGCCGCGATCCCGCCGGTGACGCCGAGCACGATCCGCCGCCCAGCGAGGGCCGCCACGAGCTACTCGCTCGGCTCGCCGCCGCCCGCCTCGACCACGATGAGCTCTTCCACGACCTCGAGCTCCGCGTCCGGATCGACCGGCACGTACTCGATCTTGTCGGCGGCGATCTCCTCGAAGGCGATGGAGAGCGGCTTGCGGGCGACGGAGGTGACCTGCGGCGGCACCATGGCACCCAGGCTGTCGCCGAGGTGGTTGAAGTAGGAGTTGATCTGGCGGGCTCGGCGCGCCGCAAGGGTGACCAGACGGAACTTCGAATCGACGTGGCCGAGGAGGGTCTCGACGGGCGGGGCCATCATCGTGTCGTGGGTGCGCGCCATGCGGACTCCGAGCTCGGGGGGTTTGCCGCTACCCGAAGGGCAGCCGCGCGAGGATAGCAGCGGTGCCGCTGCGCCGGATGCCAGGCCCGGCCCGTGTTGGCTCAGGGGCGGACGGCCCGGCGCTTGTCGATGATGGCGAGCAGGCGGTCGACCGTCTCGTCGAGGTCGTCGTTCACCACGATCTCGTCGGACAGGTCCCGCCCGACCGGCTCCTCGTCCTCGGCCTTCTTCAGCCGTTGGGCGACCTTGTCCTCGGAGTCGCCCCGGCCTCGCAAGCGGCGCTCCTGCTCGGCCCGGCTGGGCGGCAAGACGAAGATGAGCAGCGCATCGGGGTGCCGGCGGCGGATCTGCTGCGCTCCGTCGACCTCGATCTCGAGCACCACGTCGGTGCCGGGCGATGCGTCTGGTGTGGGGGTGCCGTAGAGGTTGCCGAGGAACTCGGTCCACTCCAGGAACCCGTTCGCGGCGATGCGCTGCTCGAAGGCGTCACGATCGACGAACACGTAGGCATCGTCGGGTTCGCCCGGACGTTGGACCCGGGTGGTCCAGGAGCGGCTGAGCCAGAGCCCCGGATCCTTGCCGAGCAGGGCGCGGACGATGGTGCCCTTGCCGACCCCGCCTGGACCCGAGATGACGACGATCAGGGGGCGTCAGCCCAGCTGCTCGAGGAGCGACTGGCGCTGTTGAGGGCCGAGGCCCTTCACGCGACGCGACTCGCTGATGCCGATCTCTTCCATCAGCCGCCTGGCCTTCACCTTGCCGACGCCGGGCAGCGATTCGAGCAGGGAGAGCACCTTGAGCTTGCCGACCACGTCGTCGGAATCGGCCTGCTTCAGGACCTCGGCCAACGTGACCGAGCCCATCTTCAGCTTCTCCTTCAGCTCGGCGCGTGCGGCCCGCACCTCGCCGGCCTTCTTGAGGGCGGCGGCGCGCTGTTCAGGGGTCAGGCTCGGAGGATTCGCCATGGGGTTCACCCTAGCGCGGAGGGGTTCGGCCGCTCCGCACTTCGAGCGCGCCGGCCACCTCGGCGTGCACCTCGGCGGCCGCCGCGACCGGGTCGTCGGCCCTGGTCACGACTCGGCCGACGACCAGGAGATCCGCCCCGGCGAGGATGGCTTCGGTCGGGGTGGCCGCCCTGGCCTGATCGTGGGCCGGCGCGCCTCGGGGCCGGATGCCGGGGACCACGGCGAGCAACCGGGGAGCCTGCTGCTTCACGGGGCCAACCTCGGCGGCGGCGCACACGACGCCGCGACACCCCGCTTCGACCGCCGCGGCGACGCGCCGGGTGAACTGCGCCGGCTCGACCACGCGGTCGCTCGTCAGCACCGTCACCGCCAGCGCGACGGGGTCAGCCAGCCCGGCGGCCGCCGCGCCGGAGCGCAGGCCCTCGACGCCGGCGCGCACCATCGGTTCACCGCCGCTGGCATGCAAGGTGAGGTAGGTCACCCCGAGGGCGCCGAGCACCCGCGCGGCCCGTTCGACGGTCGTCGGGATGTCGTGGAGCTTCAGGTCGCAGAACACCTGGTAACCGAGGTCCTGCAGAGCAGCGATGGCTTCCGGACCGGCCGCGCTGTACAGCTCGAGACCGACCTTGGCCACGGTGAACGACGAGGCGAGCGTCCGAGCCAGCCGGGTCGCTTCGACGAGGTCGTCGAGATCGAGGGCGAGAGCGAGATGGTCGCCCGCCGACCGTGTGCCCGTCATCGAGGTGCCTCCTCCAGTTGATGGGCGGCGCCGATGAGCTCGGTCACCTGGGCGACCCCGTGAGCTGCACACCAGTCCTCGAGACCGGTCAGCACCCGACTGGTCGCGCGCGGGTCGGCGAAGGTGGCCGTGCCGACCTGCACGGCGCTGGCTCCGGCCAGCAGCAGCTCGACGGCGTCAGCCGCCGTCGTCACGCCGCCGACGCCGACGATGGGGAGATCGGGATGGGCGGCCCGGACGTCGTGCACCGCCCGTACCGCCACGGGGTGCATCGCCCGGCCGGAGAGCCCGCCGCCCCGGCCACCGAGGACCGGCCGCCTCGTCTCGACGTCGATCACCATGCCCAGCAGGGTGTTGACCAAGGTGACGGCTTCAGCCCCACCGGCCCGAGCGGCCGCGGCGATCTCGGCGAGGTCGGCGGCGTTCGGGCTGAGCTTGGCCCAGCGCGGCCGACCGCAGGCGGCAGTCGCCGCCAGTACCGCATGGGTGGCGTCGGGCGAGTGCGCGAACATGCGGCGCCGATCCTCCAGGTTCGGGCAGCTCACGTTCACTTCGACCGCCACGACGGCCGCCGGTGCGTCTCGCAGCGCCTCTGCTGCCGCCGCGAACTCGTCCACCGTGCGCCCCCAGATGCTGGCGACGACCCTCGCCCCGGCCCGGATCAACGGGGGCAGCTCGTCCGCGATCCACGCCTCGACACCCGGGCCCTGCAGCCCGACCGAGTTGAGCATGCCCGCCGCGGTCGGGTGCAGACGGGGCGCGGGATGGCCGGGCCACGGGAAGGCCGCCAGCGACTTGACGACCACCGCGCCGAGCGATCCGAGCCGCACGTAGCGCCCCAGCTCCACACCGTGCCCGGCCGTCCCCGATGCGGTCATCATCGGGTTGGGCAGCGCGACCGACCCGACGCGGGTCGCCAGGTCCACCTTCACTCCAACAACCGGGGGTGGTCGTCGTCCCGGCCGGCGTGGTACTCCTGCAATGAGCGCACCGTGAGCGGGTGGATGGCGCGCTCGGCGAGGCTGTTGGCCGCCGCGTTCGCCGCAGCGACGGTGGTGAGGCAGCTGACCTGGTGGACGTTGGCGGCCCTGCGGATCTGGTACCCGTCGGCGCGCGGACCTCGGCCTCGAGGCGTGTTGACGACCAGGTCCACCTTGCCGGAGGCAATGAGCCGCACGGCGTCGACGCCACCCTCCCCCAGCTTGGGCACGACCGTCGCCACCGGCACGTCGTGGCTGGTCAGGTGCTCGGCCGTGCCGGACGTGGCCACGATCGTGAAGCCGAGCCCCGCGAACCGTCGAGCTGCGGGGAGGCCGCCGGCCTTGTCCCGGTCGGCGAGGGAGAAGAAGACCGTGCCGCTGGCCGGCAACGGGTTGTAGGCCGCGGTCTGGCTCTTGCCGAAGGCCAGCTCGAAGCTGGCGTCGATGCCCATCACCTCGCCCGTCGACCGCATCTCGGGGCCGAGCACGGTGTCCACCTCGGGGCAGCGGTTGAACGGCAGGACGGCCTCCTTCACCGCCACGTGCCCCCCTTCGACCGGTTCGGTGAGGAGGCCCTCGACCCGCAGCTCGGCCAGGGTGGCACCGAGCATGACCCGCGCAGCCACCTTCACGAGCGGGACCCCCGTGGCCTTGGCCACGAACGGCACGGTGCGGCTCGCCCTCGGGTTGGCCTCGATCACGAACACCTGGCCCTGCTTCACGGCGTACTGCACGTTGATCAGACCTCTGACATCGAGCGCCTCGGCTATGGCCCGGGTGTGGTGGCCCAAGACCTCGATGACCAGGGAGTGCAGGGTGGGCGGTGGGATGGCGCAGGCCGAGTCGCCCGAGTGGACGCCAGCTTCCTCGACGTGTTCCATGATGCCGCCGACGAGCACCTCCCCGGTCGCGTCGCGGATGGCGTCGACATCCACCTCGACGGCGTCCTCGAGGAACCGGTCGATGAGCACCGGTCGTTCGGCCGAGAGTCCCCCTTCGCGCCCGAGCGAGCCCTCGACAGCCATCGCGGCCATGGCCTCGGTGAGCTCGTCGGCGTCGTAGACGATGCGCATGGCCCGTCCGCCGAGCACGTAGCTGGGCCGGACGAGCACGGGGAACCCCACCCGCTCCGTGACGGCGAGCGCCTCGGCGGTGGTGGACGCGATGCCTCCCGGTGGCTGCGGGATCTCGAGCTGGGCGCAGAGCGCGTTCCACCGATCGCGGTCCTCGGCCCGGTCGATCCCCTCAGGGCTCGTGCCCACGATCAGCTCGGGCGGCAGCACCCCGCTCAGCTTCAGCGGTGTCTGGCCGCCGAGCGACACGACGACGCGCACGGGTGGGCTGCCCGGCGGTGCGGCGGCCTGCTCGGCGTCGAGGACGTTCAGCACGTCCTCGCGCGTGAGCGGCTCGAAGTAGAGGCGATCGCTCGTGTCGTAGTCGGTCGACACCGTCTCGGGGTTGCAGTTGATCATGACGGTCTCGAAGCCGGCGTCGCGCAGGGCGAAGCTGGCGTGGACGCAGCAGTAGTCGAACTCGATGCCCTGGCCGATGCGGTTCGGGCCGGAGCCGAGGATGACGACCTTGGGCCGGCTCGAAGGCCGCACCTCGTCGGTGTCCTCGTAGGTCGAGTAGTGGTACGGCGTCTCGGCCTCGAACTCCGCCCCGCACGTGTCGACGGTCTTGAACGTGGCCCGCACCCCGCACGCCAGACGAGCGGCCCTGACGTCGTGCTCCCCCACCCCCCACAGCCAGGCCAGCTGGGCATCGGCGAACCCCAGCCGCTTCGCCCGGCGCCAGTCCGGCCTCACCATCGCCTCGAACCCCACCTCGGCGAGGTGGACGCGCTCCTCGACGATGGCCAGGACCTGGTCGAGGAACCAGGGGTCGATCCGTGATGCCTGATGGACCTGCTCGACGCTGATCCCCCGGCGCAGGGCTGCCTCCACGGCGAAGGGGCGCTCGGGCGTGGGCAGTGCGGCGGCAGCCACGAGCTCGTCGTCGCTGAGCTCGTCGTAGGCCAGCTCGCCGGGGTCGCAGTTCAGGCCGAAGCGGCCTGTCTCCAGGGACCGCAGACCCTTCTGGAAGCTCTCGGGGAAGGTGCGGCCGATGGCCATGGCCTCTCCCACGCTCTGCATCTGCGTGCCGAGCACACCGGTCGTGCCGGGCAGCTTCTCGAAGGCCCACCGCGGCACCTTGGTGACGACGTAGTCGATGGTCGGCTCGAAGCTCGCCGGCGTCTTGCGGGTGATGTCGTTCGGGATCTCGTCGAGCGTGTAGCCAACGGCGAGCCGCGCTGCGATCTTGGCGATCGGGAACCCGGTGGCCTTGGACGCCAGCGCGCTTGAGCGGCTCACGCGGGGGTTCATCTCGATGATCACCATGTCGCCGTTCGCGGGATCGACGGCGAACTGGACGTTGGAGCCGCCCGTCTCCACGCCGACCCGCCGGATGCAGGCGAAGGCGGCGTCGCGCATGCGCTGGTACTCCACATCGGACAGGGTCTGTACGGGGGCGACGGTGATGGAATCGCCGGTGTGCACGCCCATGGGGTCGAGGTTCTCGATCGAGCAGACCACCACGCAGTTGTCGGCGCGGTCGCGCATGACCTCGAGCTCGAACTCCTTCCAGCCCGCTATCGATCGCTCGACGAGGATCTCGCTGATGGGGCTGGCGTCGAGGCCGGCAGCGGCGATCGAGCGGAACGCATCGACCGTGTGGGCGATGCCCGTGCCGTGACCACCCAGGATGTAGGCGGGCCGGACGATCACCGGCAGCCCGATCTCCTCGGCCACGACGACGGCCTCGTCGAGGGTGTGGGCGATGCCGCTGGCCGGCACGGCCAGACCGATCTCCACCATGGCCCGCTTGAAGCGCTCCCGGTCCTCGGCAGTGGCGATGGCCTCGGCGTTGGCGCCGATCAGCTCGGGCCGGCCGGGCACGCCCACCACGCCGAGCGCGACCAGCTCCATCGCGAGGTTCAGCGCGGTCTGGCCGCCGAGGGTGGGCAGCACGGCATCGGGCCGCTCGCGCTCGATGATCTTCGTCAGGACCTCGGCCGTGAGCGGCTCCACATAGGTGCGGTCCGCGAAGTCCGGGTCGGTCATGATCGTCGCCGGGTTCGAGTTGGCCAGCACGACGCGGTAGCCCTCGTCCTTCAGGACGCGGCAGGCCTGGGTGCCCGAGTAGTCGAACTCGCAAGCCTGGCCGATGACGATGGGGTCACTCCCGATGATGAGGATCTTCTCGAGGTCGGCGCGACGCGGCATCAGCGATCGACTCCCATGAGTGCGCTGAAGTCGTCGAAGAGATAGCGGCTGTCGTGGGGTCCCGGGCCGGCCTCGGGGTGGTACTGCACGCTGAAGGCGCGGGCACCGAGCACCGCCATGCCCTCGCACACCCCGTCGTTCAGGTTCACATGGGTCATGCGGGCGAGTGAAGCGAGCGAGTCCGCCGCCACCGCATAGTTGTGGTTCTGGCTGGTGATCTCCACCTGGCCGGTCGCCAGCCGCTGCACCGGGTGGTTCCCGCCGTGGTGGCCGAAGGGCAGCTTCTCCGTGTCGGCACCGATGGCCCGGGCCAGGAGCTGATGGCCGAGGCAGATGCCGAAGACGGGGACATCGAGATCGAGCAGCTCGCGGATGGCGGTGACCGCGTACGGCACCATGGACGGATCCCCTGGCCCGTTGGACAGGAACACGCCCTGCGGCATCCGGGCGGCCACGTCGGCGGCGGGCGTCGACGCCGGCACCACCTCGACGGTGGCCAGCGCACCGAGATGGCGCAGCATGGTGGCCTTGATGCCGAAGTCGTAGGCGACGACGCGGAGCGGACCGTGGCCGACGACGTAGGGCTGCGATGTCGTCACCTCCGCCACCAGATCGACGCCGTCGGTGCCCGGTTCGGTGAGCGCAGCAGCCTTCAGCGTCACCTCGTCGGCCACGCCGAAGGCGCCAGGCATGGCGCCAGCGTCACGCAGGTGGCGGGTCAGCCGGCGGGTGTCGATGCCGCCGATGGCCGGCACGCCGTGGCGGCGCAGGAAGGCGTCGAGGTCACCCTCGCTGCGCCAGCTGGACCGGCGACGGGCCAGGTCGCGGACGATCACGCCGCGGCAGAAGGGCCGGCGGCTCTCGTCGTCGGCCGCCGTCACGCCGTAGTTGCCGATGTGGGGATACGTGAAGGTGATGATCTGCCCCGCGTAGGACGGGTCGGTGATCACCTCCTGGTAGCCCGATAGCACCGTGTTGAACACGACCTCGCCGCTCACGACACCGCCGGGCGGATCGGCGCCGACGGCCTCACCCTCGAACGTCGTGCCATCCGCCAGCACCAGCAACGCCTCCCGCACCGTCATCGCGCCGCCCCTCGGCTCCCGGCCCGAACCGCGGGCGATTGACCACACCACATGTGGGTACTCGCCCGCAGAACGCTGAGAGCCATCAGCAACGCGCTTCTGCGTCGACGACGACCGGTTCGCCCCACAGCAGCGTGTGGCGCACGCGGCCTCGCAGCACCCGGCCGGCATACGGCGTGTTCTTGGCCCGGCTGGCCAGGCGGGATGGGTCCACGGTCCACTCGACCGTCGGATCGATCACGCACAGGTTGGCCGGTCGACCCGCCAGGAGCGGCCCGCCGTGGGCATCGGCGATGCCG
>CAZTVJ010000351.1:0-8451 GCA_964616935.1 uncultured Acidimicrobiales bacterium
TACCCGGGCTTCCTGCCCGCCTACATCCGCCCGCTGTTCTGCGAGGGCAAGGGCCCGTTCCGATGGGTGGCCTTGTCGGGTGACCCGGCGGACATCGCCGCCACCGATCGGGCGGTGCTGGCCGAGTTCCCCGACGACGAGCCGCTCGCCCGTTGGATCCGCCTCGCCGCCGAGCGGGTGGCGTTCCAGGGGCTGCCGGCGCGCATCTGCTGGCTCGGCTACGGCGAGCGCCACCGCCTGGGTCTCCGGTTCAACGAGCTGGTCCGCTCCGGCGAGGTCTCGGCCCCCATCGTGATCGGCCGCGACCACCTGGACTCCGGTTCGGTCGCGTCGCCGTACCGCGAGACCGAGGCGATGGCCGACGGGAGCGATGCCATCGCGGACTGGCCCCTCCTGAACGCCCTCGTGAACACGTCCTCGGGCGCGACGTGGGTGTCGATCCACCACGGGGGTGGCGTCGGCATCGGCCGGTCGATCCACGCCGGCATGGTGTGCGTCGCCGATGGCACCGACCTGGCCGCCCAGAAGCTGGACCGGGTGCTCACCAACGACCCGGCCATGGGGGTGCTCCGACATGCGGACGCGGGCTACCAGCGCGCCCTCGACGTCGCGGACGAGCGCGGCGTCCGCCTCCCCATGCTCGAGGGCTCGTGAGCGTTCGTCCCATCCTCACCGTCGGCCATCCCGTGCTGCGCCAGCGGGCGGTCGAGGTGCCGCCGGACGAGCTGGCAGCACCGGCGATGCAGGCGCTGATCGACGACCTGATCGACACCATGCGCGCCGCCAACGGTGCCGGCCTCGCCGCCAACCAGGTGGGGGAGGCCGTCCGCGTGGCGGTCGTGGAGGTGGACCACAACCCGCGCTACCCCTACAAGCCATCCATCCCGCTCACCGTGGTGGTGAACCCCAGCATCGAGGCCTTGGACGACGAGCTCGTCGAGATCAACGAGGGGTGCCTGTCGGTGCCGAACCTGCGCGGGAACGTCTGGCGCCACGTCACCATCCGCCTGCGGTACCTCGACCGTGACGGCAGGGCGCACGACGAGGTGCGGCGCGGCCTCACGGCGGGCACCTTCCAGCACGAGCTCGACCACCTGGACGGCACCCTGTTCCTCGACCGCGTGCAAGACCCCCGCACCTTCACGACGTGGGAGCAGTTCGAGCGGTTCCACCGCGCCGAGTTCATCGACAGGATCACCGCGTTCGTGGCCCGCGTCGGGTCGTGACCACCTACTGGTGCCAATGGGCGTGGCTCGGCGGCGAGCAGGTGGCTGCCGCCGTCGTGATCCAGGTGGAGGGCGACCGCATCACCGCCGTGACCCCGGACATGGCGGTCCCACCCGGCGCCACCCGGCTGCTCGGTGTCACCCTTCCCGGCCTGGTCAACGCCCACTCCCACGCCTTCCACCGCGCGCTTCGGGCCAGGACCCACGGCGGTGAGGGCTCGTTCTGGACGTGGCGCGAGCAGATGTACGACCTGGCCCGACGGCTGGATCCTGAGAGCTACCACCGGCTCGCCCGGGCCACGTTTGCGGAGATGGCCGAGGCGGGCATCACGATCGTGGGCGAGTTCCACTACCTGCACCACCAACGCGATGGCGGTCCTTACGACGACCCGAACGCCATGGGCGAGGCGCTGCTGGCCGCCGCCGCCGAGGTGGGCATCCGCATCACCCTGCTGGACACCTGCTACCTCCACGGAGGCATCGGGCGAGACCTCGACGACGTCCAGCAACGGTTCAGCGACGTCACGCCCCAGCGGTGGGTGGACCGGGTGAGCGGCCTGCGAACGGGCCCGATGGCGGTCGTCGGCGCGGCGATCCACAGCGCTCGTGCATTGTTGCCGGCGGAGATGACCGAGGTCGTCGCGTTCGCCGCGCAACGGTCGCTGCCGCTCCACGCTCACGTGAGCGAGCAGCCGGCGGAGAACGAGGCTTGCATCGCGGAATACGGCCTCACGCCGTCGGCGCTGCTCGCCGAGGTCGGCGCCCTCGGACCGTCGTTCACCGCGGTGCACGCCACCCATCTGACCGCGGCCGACATCGACCTGCTCGGCCGAAGCCACGTCTGCCTGTGCCCGACGACCGAGCGCGACCTGGCCGACGGCATCGGCCCGGCCTCGGCGTTGGCCCGGGCTGGAGCCAACCTGAGCCTCGGATCGGACTCCCAGGCCGTGATCGACCTCTTCGAGGAAGCTCGAGCGGTGGAGCTTGACGAGCGCCTCGCCACCGGCCAGCGTGGCCACCACCGACCGCACGAACTGCTCCGGGCCGCGACGAACAGCGATGCACTCGGGTGGCCGGCCGCCGGCCGGTTGGCGGCTGGCGCGCTCGCCGATCTCGTGACGGTGCGGCCCGACTCGACCCGGCTGGCGGGTACCGCCGAGCGCGACCTCGTGGCCGCGCTCGTGTTCGCGGCGACGGCGGCCGATGTCGACCATGTCGTGGTGGGCGGACAGGTGGTCGTGCGAGACGGCCATCACGTGTCGATCGAGACGATCCCCGAGATCGAGGGCGCGATCCAGGCCCTGGAGACGGCGCCCCGGGCGAGTGCCGACCATGGGTTCCACCCGCTGGTCACGGAGTAGCGTCGACCCATGGCTGTCCCCTCGTTGGCGTTCGTCGCGTCCTGTTGAGGCGGGTGAACCGATGACGGACGTGCCCATCATGCTCGGGCCCCGGCCGGGCGGTCACCCGACGATGCCGACGGCCCGGCCCGCCGGAGCACCGCCGGGCTTCCACGTGCTGGCCAAGCCCACCGGTGCCATCTGCAACCTGGACTGCTCGTACTGCTTCTTCCTGTCGAAGGAGTCCCTCTACCCGGGCGACCGCTTCCGGATGAGCGACGACGTGCTCGGTGCCTACCTCGGGCAGCTGCTCGACTCGCACGAGACACCCGAGGTGACCATCGCATGGCAGGGGGGTGAGCCCACCCTGATGGGCCTCGACTTCTTCCGCCGGTCGGTGGCCATGGCCGAGGAGCGCAAGCGCCCGGACGTGCGGCTGAACCACACCATCCAGACGAACGGGACGCTGCTCGACGACGACTGGTGCCGGTTCTTCAAGGAGCACGACGTCCTGGTCGGGCTCAGCATCGATGGCCCGGCCGAGCTGCACGATGCCTACCGGGTGGACAAGAGAGGTCGACCGACGTTTGCCCGGGTGATGGCCGGGCTCGAGGTGCTGCAACGCCACGAGGTGGACGTCAACGTGCTCTGCACGGTGAACGCGGCCAACGCCGAGCACCCGCTCGAGGTCTACCGCTTCTTCCGTGACGACTGTGGCCTGCGCTACGTGCAGCTCATCCCCATCGTCGAACGCGACAACGACACGGGCTTCCAGGAGGGCGACACCGTTACCGATCGTTCGGTGAGGCCCGAGCAGTGGGGCCAGTTCCTCACCGCGATCTTCGACGAGTGGCTGCGGCGCGACGTCGGCCAGGTGTTCGTGTCGACGTTCGACGCCGCGCTCGCCTCCTGGCTCGGCCTGCCCACCGGCCTGTGCGTCTTCAACGAGACCTGCGGGAACGCCATCGCTCTCGAGCACAACGGCGACGTGTACTCGTGCGACCACTTCGTCGAGCCGGGCTACCTCCTCGGCAACGTGACGACCACCCACCTGGTGGAGCTCATCGCGAAGCCCGAGCAGCGCCGCTTCGGTGAGGCCAAGCGCGACACGCTGCCGCGCTACTGCCGCGAGTGCCCCGTGCTGTTCGCGTGCCACGGCGAGTGCCCGAAGAACCGGTTCACGCTCACCCCGGACGGCGATCCTGGCCTGAACTACCTGTGCGCGGGCTACAAGTCGTTCTTCACCCACATCGAGCGGCCCATGCAGATGATGGCCGACCTCGTTCGCCGAGGTCGCTTCGCCGACGAGGTCATGTCCGTGCTGGCCGCCGAGGCGGCTGTCCCGTTCGCTGGCGTAGGCCGCAACGAGCCCTGTCCGTGTGGGAGCGGCCGCAAGCTGAAGCACTGCCACGGCGCCCGGTCGTCAGCGTCGTGACCGACGCCGATGCCGATCTTGCCGCGGCCGACGGTTCCCCGCTCAGCACACCCCTGCCCTGGACGGGCGAGAAGCTGGACCGTCGCTTCGAGCTGCTGGAGGCGCTCATCCTGGCGCTCGCCACCGTGTTCACGGCGTGGGCTGCCTTCCAGAGCACGAAGTGGAGCGGGATCCAGGCCGACAGCTACAGCACGGCCTCTGCGGCGAGGACCGAGGCGAGCCGAGCCGGGGTGGCCGCCGGCCAGCAGACCATCGTCGACGTCATCACGTTCACGACCTGGCTCGATGCGATCTCGGCGGAGGAGCGCAGCGGCGAGACCAACGGCTTCGATCCGGGCGGCGGGTACACCCCGGTCTCGACCGCCCTGTCCGGGTTCCTCCACGAGCGCTTCCGAGACGAGTTCAAGGTCGCCGTCGATGCCTGGATCGCCGCGAAGCCGTTCGTCGACCCGGACGCTCCGGCGACGCCCTTTGCCATGGCGGAGTACCGCCTCGCCAATGACGACGCCTCGGTCGAGCTGGAGCGCAAGGCCGACGCGGCCACGGCCAAGGCTCGCGACGCCAACCAGACCGGCGACAACTACGTCCTGATGACCATCCTGTTCGCCTCGGTGCTGTTCTTCATCGGCATCAGCTCGAAGATGGACACCCTGCGGGCGCGGTTGTTGCTCCTCGGCATCGGCACCTCGCTGCTGGTGGTGGCGGCCATCGTGGTGCTGTCGTTCCCGAAGGCCCTGTGACTCGCGGCACGATCATCCGGATGGGGTGACGCAGGGGTCGGTGGCTGTGCCTAGGATCACCACGCAATTTTCAACCGAGCCTTGGGAGTGATGCAGATGGTCCTAGCCACCGTCCAGAGCGGCGACATCCTGTGGAGCATGTTGGCGTTCTTCTTCTTCGTCATCTACTTCATGATCTTCTTCTTCATCCTGGTGGACCTGTTCCGCAGCCACGACATGTCCGGCTGGGTCAAGGCCATCTGGATCGTCGCCCTGTTGTTCCTGCCGGTCATCACGATGCTCGTGTACCTCATCGCACGCGGCCCGAAGATGCAGGAGCGGGCGCTGAAGGAGCAGCAGGCACAGCAGAAGCAGATGGATCAGTACATCCAGCAGACCGCCGGCGCAGGTGACCCCACCACGCAGATCGCCAACGCCAAGCAGATGCTTGACTCCGGCACGATCACCCAGGCGGAGTTCGACGCGCTCAAGGCCAAGGCGCTCGCCTGACCCTCAGTACGTGAGGTGACCGTGCGACACGAGCTCGGGCCCTTGCGGGTCCGGGCTCGTGTCCGGTCGATGGTCAGCCAGCCGAGCCCGGCGCGCGAAGCGTTGCCGTGTCGTGCGCGTGGTACTCGGCCAGCAGGCGCACCTCGTCGTCGCGCCTCGGGAAGAACACGTACACGACTGTTGCCCCGAGGATGATGGCGATGATGCCGGCGGCGTAGGCCCAGTCCGCCCCGTCGAGGAACGAGGTCTTGGCGGCCGCCGTGATCTGGCTGGAGTACTGCGGGTACTGAGCGGCGACGTTCTCTGCACTGGAGAACGACTTCGTGAGCTGGCTCTGGACGCTGTCGGTGATCTGCGCCTGGTTGGGTGCACCGGCGATGGCGGCGCCGATGGCCGCGGCGTAACCGGCGGTGAGCAGCGCGCCCAGGATGGATTGCATGATCGCGCCACCGAGGTCGCGCTGGAGGTCCGCCGTGCCCGACGCCATGCCCGCCCGCGTGACGGGCACCGACCCGGTGAGCGAGTGGGACGCCGGCGTCCCGGCGAAGCCCACTCCTGCGCCAACCAGCGCATAGGCCAGACCGACCTGCCAGTACGGGATGCCCTCGTTCCAGAGCCAGAGCATCGTGATGAAGCCGAGCAGGCAGCAGGCGTACCCCACCAGCAACGTGAAGCGCGCGCCGCGAGCTTCCACGAGCTTGGCCGATCGAGGCGCGATCAGGACCATGAGGAAGGCAGCAGGCAGGATGGCGGCCCCGGCCTCGAGCGTGGAGTAACCGAGCACGTTCTGCAGGAACTGCTGGCCGATGAACATGGCCCCCATCAAGGTGCCGAACACGATGACCCCGGCGAGCGCGGCCACCCAGAAGATGCGCCGGCCGGCGACGGCGAGGTCGTAGAGGGGCACCTTGGCCCGGCGCTGGCGGATGACGAAGGCGACGAGGGCGGCCGCGGCGATGATCACGAGGCCGAGGACAAGGGCTCCCTCGTTGGGAACCGCAGCGAAGTTGATGGCGAGCACGACGGCTGCCACCAGCAGCACCGACAGCACGCCGCCGAGGTTGTCGACGGGATCCGACGTCTCGTTCACGTGGCTCGGTACGAGCAGCACGGCCAACACGAGCGCCACCACCGCGAGCGGGAGCGTGACGAGGAAGACCGAGCCCCAGTAGAACTCCTCGAGCAGAGCGCCGGCAATGAGCGGCCCGAGCGAGGAGATCGCCCCGCCGATGCCCGACCACAGTGCGATGGCCTTGGTGCGGGCCGGCCCGGACCACAGCGCCGTGATGAGCGCGAGGGTGGTGGGATAGGCCATCCCGGCCGCCACCCCGCCCAGGATGCGGGCCGCGATCAGGACCCAGATCTCTGATGCTGTCGCAGCCAGGATGCAGGCTGGAACCGACAGCACGGTGCCGAGCACGAGCATGAGCTTGCGGCCGTACCGGTCGCCGATGGCCCCGAGGTAGAGCACCGAAGCCGCCAGTCCGAGGGAGTAGCCCACGGCGACCAGGTTCAGCTCGGTCTGGGAGGCGTTGAAGGCCTTCCCGATGTCCGGTAGGGCGACGTTGGCCACCGCGAGGTTCAGGTTGGCGACGGCAGCCACCAGGATGAGCGCGAGCAGCACCAGTGATGACCGCGACGGCATCACCGACGGCGTCGCTGCGGCCGCAGTTCCGGCCGGGCTAGTGCTCATCGGTCGCACCGTTCGTGTGCACCTCGGCAAGGTAGGCCGACGACACCACGCCGGCCCTGTGCGCTCAACCGGCGGGAGCGAGCTGGGCCAGGCGCGCTTGGGTGGCCGGCCCGGCGATGCCGTCGGAGTTGAGCCGTTGTGCCTGCTGGAACGCCTTGACGGCGGCCTCGGTGCCCCGGCCGAAGAGGCCGTCGACGTCGAGCTGGTAGCCGAGCGTTGCGAGCTGGCCCTGGAGCGTTCTGACTCTGGATCCTCGGTGGCCGAGCCGCAGTGCACCCGTCGCCGGTTCGGGGACCAGGTTCACGGGTCCGCCGGCCACCGTGGTGACCGTGGGGACGACGCCTGGTGGCGGAGGGATCGTGCCCGCGGGGCCGACCGGCGCGGTCAGCGGGGGCGAGGTCGGGCCGGCGGTGACTGTCGGGACGGCAGCGGTGGTGAGTGCGGCCCCAGAGCTGGGCGGAAGGGTGGGCAAGGTGGTGGTGCTCGCGCCGTCGCTGGCACCTCCGCACGCCGTCAGCGCGCCGGCCGCCAGTGTGACGGCGGCGCCGAGCCAGTAACAGCGGAGGTGGGAACGGCGCATCGCGACACGGTAACGAATGACCCCATCCCCCTCGGTGGACGGGTGGCGGGTGGCGTCGTGGCGAGCCGTAGGGTGCGCCCATGCTCGTGGTCGCCGGCACGTTGGACTTCGACCCCGTTCACCGCGAGGCGGCCCTGGCCGCCGCCATCGCCATGCAGCACGCCACGCGCGCAGAGGCTGGTTGTCTCGCGTACTCCTTCAGCGCCGACCTGGAGGATCCCGGGCGGCTCCACGTCGCCGAGAAGTGGACGTCGCAGGAGGCGCTCGACGCCCACTTCGCGGCACCGCACAAGGGCGAGTTCGGCAAGGCTGCCGCGGCCGCGGGGATCAAGAACGGCCGGGTGCTGAAGTACGAGGAGACGTCGGAGGCGCCGGTGCGCTAGCAACCGGCCGCCGAGCCTGGGTGGTTGCTGATGCTGCGCCTTCATCGGCGCATCGGCGGCACGGGTGGGGGTTGGTCGCTGCGGGGCTGGTGGCGGCGGGGTGGGCCGGTGGTGTGGGTGGTGTGGTCGGGGTAGGTGATGGTGAGGGTGCGGTCGGGGGCCAGCTTCAACTCCCAGCCGAGGTCGTGGATGCAGTGGTGGTGGCGGTCGCACAGTGGCAGGAGGTTGTCGAGGTCGGTGGGGCCGCAGTGGGGGTGTTCCCACCAGATGACGTGGTGGATGTCGCATGCGTCGAACCGGACCCGACAGCCAGGCATGGCGCAGGTGGGGTACAGGGCGCGGAGGGCTCGGCGTTGGGCCCGGTTGGCCAGGCGGGTGGTGCGCCCCAGGTTCAACGTGCCGGGGGCGTACACCACCACGCCGCCCCGCAGGATGACGGGGTGGATGTGGCCGCGGGTGAACAG
This sequence comes from uncultured Acidimicrobiales bacterium, assembly GCA_964616935.1. Lineage (GTDB taxonomy): Bacteria > Actinomycetota > Acidimicrobiia > Acidimicrobiales > Ilumatobacteraceae > CAZTVJ01. Next base: position 8,351 of record CAZTVJ010000351.1, read on the forward strand.
GTCGCGCAGCACCGACACCGGTAGCTCCACCGGGAGTCCCCAATCGATGGCGGGGAGGCCGTGGGCGTCAGGCTGGGTGGCGTCGAGCACCACGATCGCTT
>CAZTVJ010000352.1:0-12956 GCA_964616935.1 uncultured Acidimicrobiales bacterium
CCGGCGAGCGCGTCGCGCAGACGCCCCATCCCGCCCATCGGATACCACGCGCCAAAGCCGGCCTCGACGTGCGCGATGCAGGCGAGCGTGGCGGGAGCGAGGAAGGGCGACGAGCCGCTGTAGGTGGCATACCGGCCGGCCCACTGCCGCAGGCGGGGGTCCGCGAACACCGCCGCCGCCTGGGAGAGTGGCCGTCGCGCGTCGATGGCCAACAGGTCCGCCGGGGAGCGCATGCGCCGCAGCAGCTGAAGCGGCGACCCCATCGGCCCGGCCAGGAACGTCCGCTCGCTGACCTCCCAGATCCGCCGGCCCCGGGCGACGAACTGTCGGAACGCGTCGCCCGCCCCGGGCGAGAGTGCGTCGAACGCCGCGGCCGTGGCGGCCGGGTCGTCATGCGCATCAAGACCGGTGCCGTCAGGCCAGCGGTAGCGCACCTGAGGGTCGAGCCGTACGAGCTGGACCTGCTCGGCGAGCGACGTCCCTGCCCGCTGCAGCACCTCGTCGAACACCGCGGGCAGCGTGAGCAGCGAGGGCCCCGTGTCGAACACGAAGCCCGCTCGCTCACGCACGGCCAGCTTCCCGCCCAGCTCCCCCTCCTTTTCGAGCAGCGTGACGTGGTGACCGGCCGCCGCCAGCCGGATGGCCGTGCACAAGCCACCGACGCCACCGCCGACGACGACGACGTCAGCCACGCGCCACCACCTGGCGGGCGGCGGCGAGCGCGAGGGGCACCATGGCGGCGCCGCCGGCCAGGGCGACGACGGGATCGCGGAAGAACAGCGCGAAGCCGAGGGTCTGCATCACGGCCATCCAGGCGTAGATCAAGACGGCTCCGGCGTCGGGCGCGGGCCCGGGGGGCAGCGCCGCCTCCAGCATCGCCATGACGCCCAGGCCGGTCACGAACCAGCCGAGGAAGTTCACGGCCGGGATCCCTCGGTACCGGCCGGGACTCGACCACGCCCAGTATCCCTCAGCCGTCATCTGGGGGTCGAGGAAGAGATCCCAGGCGGTGAGGCAGGCCGCCCCGAGCAGGACCCGACCGGCGCGTGTCGACCGATGGCCCAGCACGGCGTGGGCCGTCTCCCGGGCCGGGAGCGCCATCGCGAACCAGGCCAGGGGCACGGCGACCGGTACACCGGCGACCTGGGGGCGCAGCGCGCTGGTGTAGCCGTAGCGGCCGAAGGGAACCCCGGTCGTCGTGCCCACCTTCTCCACGACGGTCGTCGCTCCTGCGGTGGTTGCAAGAGCAATGACCGCACGCGCACCACCCCATCGGCTCATCGCCGTCGACAGCGTTGTCAGGGAGAGCCCGCCGATCACGGCGTTCGAGAGCCCGGCGCGACAACCCCGGCGAACGAGCGGCGTGGCGATCATCGCGGCAGCCGTCACGGCCGACGCCGACCAGCGGGCCCGGTCGAGGTGCATCAGAACGGCGACAGGGTGCGGGCAACCATGGTGGCCTTCTGCCAAGTCGGTACCCGGGCCCGCTTCGAGAACACGTCGTAGCCCTGGCCCTCGATCTGGTCGATGATCCTCGAGTAGAGCACCCGCGCCGCGCGGATGCACTTGGCCGACTGGGGTGGCAGTTGGGCGATGCCGAGATCCGCCGAGCGGTAAAGGTCGCGAACCCGTTCGATCTCGAAGCGCATCAGCTCGACCCACGCGGGCGTGACGGCGCGCAACGACGGATCGGCACCGAAGCGGCGCAGGTCTTCCTGGGGCAGGTAGACGCGACCGCGATCCAGGTCCTCGTTCACGTCTCGGAGGAAGTTCGTGAGCTGGAACGCGTCGCCCAGATCGCGAGCGTGGGGCAGCGCCACGTCGTAGTCGAGCGGCTCGAGGATGGGCAGCATCATCTCGCCGATCACGCTGGCCGAGCCGTCCATGTAGCCGGCCAGCTCCGCATAGGTCTCGTAGGAGGTGACCGTCAGATCCATGGCCATCGAGCGCAGGAACCGCCGGAAGCACTCGGGATCGATGTCGAACGCCTTCACCGTGTGGACGACCGCCTTGAGCACCGCGTCGTCGCTGCGACCGGCGGCGAGGTCGTGGAAGAACCGGTCACCGAAGTCGGCCAGCGCCTTCTTGCGCGCCTCGACGGGCGCGGGACCGAGGTCGTCCACGATGTCGTCGGCGTAGCGGCAGAACCCGTACAGCGCGTGCACGTGGTGCCGTTTCACCCGGGGCAGCACGAGCGTGCTCCAGTAGTACGTCGTGCCATAGCGCTTGTTCAGCTGCCGGCAGCGCTCGTAGCTGTCCTCGAGGGTGACACTCATCAACGACCTCGGCGTTCGGCGAAGCGGTCGACGCGGTCGGCGGCGAGCTTGCCCGAGACCAGCACCATCGGCACGCCGACGCCCGGCACGGTGGAGGAGCCCACGAACACCAGGCCCGGCACGCGCGCATCCACGTTGCCCGGCCGGAACGGCCCGGTCTGGAAGAACGTGTGGGCCAGCGCGAACGGGGTGCCCCGCTCCATGCCTTGGCGTTCCCAGTCGAGCGGGTCGAGCACCTGCTCCAGCTCCACCTCGGTGGGGTAGCCCAGCGCGCCGACGCGGCGGCGCAACCCGTCGAAAGCATGATCGCGTTCGCAAACCCAGTCGACCTTGCCGTCCAGGTTCGGCGTCGGCTCGAGGACGTAGAGCGACGTGCAGCCGTCGGGGGCGAGGCCTGCCGTGTCGAGCGAGTGGAGCGTCACCAGGATGGACGGGTCGGGCATGCGCACCCCGTCGTGGATGATGGCCTTGAACGCACCGTCCCAGTCGTGGCCGAAGTGGATGTTGTGGTGGGCTGCCTCGGGCGGCGGGAGACCGCGCACACCGGCCACCCACAGGAGGCACGACGGCGAGTAGGTGCCGCGACGCGCCGCCCGCGGGGCGTCGACTCCACCGAGCAGTGTGCGGTAGGCGACCGGGAGATCGGCGTTGCACACGACCGCGTCAGCGCCAAGGCGCTCGCCCCCTTCCAGCTCGACGCCCGTCACCGCGCCGGTCGTGCCGGATCGCCGCAAGATGCTCGTCACGGGGGCCTCGTAGCGGAGTTGGACGCCCGCCTTCTCGACGGCAGCCGCGAGGCCCGTCGCGATGCTGTGCATGCCCCCTTCGGGGAAGAACACGCCCTCCACCGAGTCCATGTAGGTGATGACGGCGTACAGCGCGAGCGCTTCGTACGGAGCCAGGCCGGCGTACATGGACTGGAAGCTGAAGATGCGCCGGAGCCGCTCGTCCCGGAAGTACGACCCGACGACCTTGCCGAGCTTGCGGAAGCCACCCATGCGCACGAGGCGGAGCACGGGACCGAGCGGTCGGGTGACGTCCAGGACGGAGTCGAAGTTCCGGTCGATGAAGCCGTCCATCTCGACCCGGTAGAGCTCGGCCAGCCAGTCGCAGAAGCGACCAAAAGAGGCGGCATCGGCCCCGCCGCACACCTCGGTGATCTCCTGGGTCATGCGCTCGCGGCCGTGCCAGACCCGCAGGGTGCTGCCGTCGGCGTAGACGGCGCGATACATCGGGTCGACCGGCTTGATCGTCACGAAGTCCGCCATGTCCGCACCCGCCGCGGCGAAGGCATCGGCCAGGAGATCGGGCATGGTGAGCACCGTCGGGCCGATGTCCAGCCGGTAGCCCTTGCCCTCGACCAGACCGGCCCGGCCTCCCGGGACGGCTGCTCGCTCGACCACGGTGACGTCATGACCCCGCCCGACGAGGTGTGCGGCGGCGCTGAGGCCACCCAGACCGGCCCCCACCACGACCACCTGCACGGTTACTTGTCCCGCCACGCCACGTAGTAGGCGAGCTCCGCGAGCGCCTTGCGGGCGTCGTCGGTGATGGGAGCGACGTCGACGGCGGCGACGGCCTCGTTCGTCAACCGCTCGATCTCGTCCTCCAACTCGGCCAGGGCACCGGTGTCGACCAGCACCTGCTGGATGGCCGCCACCTCGGCGTCGCTGAGATCGGTACGCCCGACCCCTTCCAGCGCCTCCGCCTGAGCGGTCGTGGCGCGGGCGGCGGCGATGGCCAGCAACGGTGTGGGCTTGCCCTCACGAAGGTCGTCGCCGACGGGTTTGCCAGTGATCACCCGGTCGCCGAAGGCACCGAGCACGTCGTCACGGAGCTGGAAGGCGTCCCCCAGCGGCAGTCCATAGGACGAGAGGGCGGGCAGCAGCTCGGCGGACCGGTGAGGGGCGGCGAGGACCGCGCCCAAGTGCAGGGGGCGCTCCACGGTGTACTTGCCCGACTTGTAGCGAGCGATCCGGTTGGCGATGGCGCGGCTGCGCGTCCCGGTCGCCGTCCCCAGGATGTCGAGGTACTGACCGATGTTCAGCTCGATGCGCAGCTCGTTCCACACGTCCTGCGCCTCACGAGGTGCACCGTGGAGCAGCATGTCCGCGTACACGAAGGCGAGGTCGCCGACCAGGATGGCGACGCCTTCACCGAAGCGACGGGGTTCGCCCATCCAGCACTCGTCCCCATGGCGATCGGAGAACACGAGGTGCGTGGTGCGGCTGCCTCGGCGGCTGGCCGAGCCGTCCATCACGTCGTCGTGGAAGAGGGCGAAGGCGTGCAGCAGCTCGAACGCGGCGCCGGCATCGACCGAGACAGGGTCGAAGGGGTCGCCGCCGGCGCCGACGTAGCCCCAGTGCGCGAACGCCGGGCGGAGGCGCTTGCCGCCGGACATCACGAGCGCGGTGAGGGCGTCGATGGGCGCCCCGAGATCGGGGTCGAGCGCCACCCAGCGCGCCCGCTCGACGTCGAGCAGCATGCGGAGGCGCTTTTCGACCCGCTCGGCGACGTCCAGCAGCGAGGAAGGGACGGCGGTCATGACCGCGTCAAGGTTATCGTGCCCATCTCACCGGCTCGCTACCCGGCTGGGTCCAGTGTCAGCCTGGCGCCGGGGCCGGCAGGGGCCCGGCGGCGACCGTCGCCAGCTCGGGCAGGGACAGCGGCCCCACCTCCACGATGTTCGTCGTGCCCGCCTGCCAGCCGAGCAGCTTGCCGACGTTCGTGTAGAAGAGCCACCGCCCATTCGGCGACCAGGCCGGATCCGAGCAGCAGTAACCGCTGTTGGCGAAGCCGAGCTTGCGCTCCTCGCCGGTGGTGAGATCGACCACGGAGAGCTGGCTGGTGTCGTCGAAGTAGGCGAGGTAGCGGTCATCGGACGACATCGCGGCATGCCGATAGAGGAAGCGGGTCAAGGTCGTCGCCGACGGTGGCTGGGGAAGCAGCCGCTGCTCCCCCGTCGCCCGATCCGTCACCCGCCATCGGCACTTCAGCCGGTCGTCGCACCGCAGGTCCACCAGCGCCGTTGCCGAAGCGCCCACCACCTGGCCGTCGCTGACCCGCGACGGCGACCCGGTCTCGAGCGCCAGCTCGTAGGTGCCTCCGATGCTGGTGATCAGAAGGCCACCGGCACCATCACCCAGCAGCTGGCTGAACGGCGGCAGGACCAGCTCGGCGCCCATCGGATCGCCGTCGAGATCTCGACGGCTCACCGCTCTGCGGATCTCGTCGCCTATGGCGAAGGCACCCGTCCACATCCAGAACTCCCGAGCGCCCGCCGCCGGGAAGGCTTGGATGAAGTCCCCCGTCAGCTCGGCGGGCTCACGGGCCGGGCCATCCTGGACAACGGCCGAGCCCTGACCCGGGCTGAGGAGGACGACGCCACCCGAGCGAGCCAGCAACGTTCGATCGGGCACGTCGCCACCCAGTTCGAGCTGGCGGATCGACACCTTGCCCGAGTCCGGCTCGATGCGTACCAGCTGCCCCTCGACGGTGAGGCCGTAGAGCACCGCTGCGGTCGGCTCGCTCAGCCGCGCCGGGAGGACCAGCTCCCGGTAGGCCGGCACGGTGGTGCGCGCCAGCGACGAGACGGCGCCGGACGTGCTCGCCGCGGGCGCCATGGTGCTTGGCGTCGGTGCGGCGGCCGGTGGCTCCTCCCGGCTCACCAGGACAGCGCCGCCGATCAGCGCGGCCACGACCCCACCGCCGATCACGAGGCTGCGTAGGCCGTGAGGTCGCTCGCCGCCCACCGTGACCGGTTCGCGAGCCACATCGTCGTCGATCCCGAGGTCGGACAGCTCCAGCTCGACGCCGGTAGCCCTGCCGCAGGACGGGCAGAAGGCGGCATCGTGCCGCAGGCGGGCCGAACACGAGGGGCACGTACCGTTGCGAGCCACCAGGGCCGACGGTACCCCGACTCAGGTGGTCGGTGGCCGTTCGAGGTCCGCGATGGCGGCGTCGATGCCCGTGCGGGCGGCGACGATCCGGCTTCGGCAGAGTGCGATGAGGGCAGCGGCCCGCTGCACCTGCGCCGCGAGGCGATCCACGTCGGTCGCCTCGCCTTCCAGCTCCGCCAGGATCGCCTCGAGCTCGGCGAAGGCCTCGGCATACCCGACGTCGTCGTCGCTGAGGTCGGAAGCTTCCGACGCTGGCTCTCGTTGGGTCATGCTTCGATCCCTTCCACTCGGCTGCGGGCGCTGCCGTCGGCCAGGCTGGTGACGAGCTCGTCGCCCGGTGCGAGATCGGCCGCCCGCCGCACCAGCGTGCCGTCGGCTCGTCGGGTGACGCTCCATCCGCGCGCCAACGTGCGCACCGGGTCGAGCACGCTGGCCCGGGCCTGCGCGATATCGAGTGACCGAGCGGCATCCGCCAGGCCCCGGCCGCCGATGGCCACCGTTCGAGTGCCCTGACGAGCCAGATCGTCCGAGGCTGCGGTGAGCACGAGCTCCGCCTCGCGACGGAGCTGGCGACCCGAACCGTCCAGGCGCTGGCCGGCGAGATCGACGGCGACGCGCGTCCGCACCCCGATCGCCCGGGCCACGGCCGTGAGCCGGTCGTCGGCTCGGTCACCGAGGTGTGCCGCGCGTCGCGCGATGGCGGCCCAGGTGGCCTCGATGTCGTCCTGGTAGCGGCGGACCCGGTCGACGAGCAGACCCGCGCAGGCCGTCGGTGTCTTCAGCGCCGTGTGCGCCACCTCGTCGGCCACGCTGCGGTCGATCTCGTGCCCCGGTCCCGGGAGCACCGGGACCGGGCAGGCGGCGATTGCCCGCGCCACGACCTCGGCGTCGAACGTGGCCAGGTCCGTGCGGGCGCCGCCCCCTCGGATGACGACGACGACGTCGAGGGATCTGCGGCCGAGCGCCTGCTGGCCGAGGTCGACGATGGCCTCGGCGATCCCCTGCTCGGCCGACTCGCCCTGCACCCGCACGTCCGCTACGCGAAGGCGGAAGGCCAGGCCACTGGCCGCCAGCTCGGCCCGGAAGTCGTGCCACGCCGCGCTGTCACGGCTGGTGACGACACCCACTCGAAGCGGAGCGATCGGCATCGGGATGCGGCGGTTCCGATCGAGCAAGCCCTCGGCTACCAGCACGCGCAGCAGCTGGTCCCGCTGGGCGGCGAGCTGGCCCAACGTGAACCGAGCGTCGAGCTGGTCCATGACCAAGGTGATGCGCCCCGTGGGGGCGTAGAAGTCGAGCCGACCGTGGATGCGCACGGTGATGCCGTTCTCGAGGCGGATGCGGTGCCGGCGCAGCAGCGGCAGCATGCGCGCCGCGGCCCCGGCGAACAGCACCACGCCGACGGTGGCCTTGCCCTCGTCGGACTCCTCGGTGAGGCTGAACCACATGTGCCCGTTGCCGCGCTGCTGCAGGCCCTGGATCTCCCCTCGCACCCACACCCCGTCCCGGAAGCCGCGCTGCAGGGTGGCGTTGACGGCCTCCGCCAGCTCGCGGACCGAGAAGGTCGGGTCGGCAGGGTCATCCTCGAAGCCGAGGTCGAACGCGGGCTGACTCATCGGTGCAAGGATGCCTCGCCACGACGAGCTGAGGGGCCCACGATCCGCTTGAGGCTCAGGCCAGCTCTCGCAGCTCGACCACGTCGGCGTCCGTGCCGTCGTCCGGCACGAGCCCCGACTCGGTGGGCAGGTTCCGCTCGCGGCGGAGGTCTTCCAGGCGGCCGAGCGGCTTCTCGAGCAGGCGGCGCCGCGGCCCGTTGAGCTCGTCGAAGCCCTTGCGCACCGATTCGATCCGGCGGTCGAGCTGGTCGAGCGACTGCGTGAACTTCGCCCACTGGACCTGGAAGGCCCCCAGCGTCGAGAGCATGTCGTCCGCGGTGCGCTCGACGGCAAAGTTGTCGTGGGCCTGGCGGACCACGCCGAGCAGCACGAACAGGTTGAGCGGGGAGCACAGCACGACGCGCTGGGCAAGCGCATCGTCGAGGAGAGCGGGGTCGTGCTCGTGGATGAAGCCGCTGACCGTCTCGTTCGGGAGGAACAGCAGCACCTCGTCGACGGAGCGGGGTCCCGCGGCGGCGTAGTCCCGCAGGGCCAGCTCCTTGACCCGCAGACGGACGTCGCGCAAGAAGGCGGCCCGGTGGGCGTCTCGCTCGGCGTCGGAGCCGGCCTCCAGGTACCGCAGGTAGGCCGCGAGCGGGAACTTCACGTCCATGTAGAGGACCTGGCCCTTGGGCAGGAAGAACGTGAAGTCGGGAATGGTGCGGCCCCCCTCGACCGAGACCTGCTTCTCGTAGTTCACGTGCTCGATGAAGCCGGCGCGGCGCAGGATGTCCTCGGCCATGCGCTCGCCCCACTGGCCCCGGGCCTTGGAGCTGGCCAAGGCCTCACGCAAGCCCTGCGTGGTCACGGCCAGGTGCTGCGTGAGCTCGGCGTGCGCTCGCAGCTGGCTCTCGACCGACACCTGCTTGTCCCCCAGCTGGCCCACCAGCTGCGTCATGCGGGCCAGCTCCTGGCGGACCTCCCCCAGCCCATCGGCGATCTGGTCCCGCTTCACGGCCAGGTCCTGCTGGCCGGCGACCGCCTGCGCACCGAGCGCCTCCCGGTTGAGCACGGCGGCGTGCTGCAGCGCGGCGCTGACCGCGGCGTCCCGCTCGCCCGCGGCCTGGGCCTGGAGCTGGGCGACGGCCTGCTGCAGGGCGAGCTGGACACCGGCCTGGATGCCGACCTGGAGCTGCGCCTGGGCCTCGGCCTGGGCCTGGTGGTGGCGCCGGCGCTCGGCCGCTAGGGCGGCGGCGGCCAGCACGCCGAGCCCGACGACCGACAGCACACCGATGAGAACCACGATCACGACCATGGGACCATGATGGCGAGGGGGTGTCACACAGAGGCGGATGGGGTGTGGCGGGAGATCTCGGTGACGGGCGTTTCGCCGACCGGGACGCTGCTCACCGGGGAAACCAGGGCCGCCGAGAATCCGGCGGCGAGGCCCAGCCCCGGCCCGAATGGCTCGGGTTACGCCCGGACGAGGGTGTGGTACAGCTCGGCGTAGAGGCCGCCGCGGTCGAGCAGCTCGTCGTGGGTGCCCCGATCCACGATGCGCCCTTCGTCGACCACGACGATCTGGTCGGCCTCGCGCACCGTCGACAGCCGGTGGGCGATCACGATCGACGTCCGGCCCGACAGCGCGACCTCGAACGCGTTCTGCACCAACGATTCGTTCTCGGAGTCGAGGTGGCTGGTGGCCTCGTCGAGGATCACGATGCAGGGGTCTTTCAGGAGCATCCGGGCGATGGCCAGACGCTGCTTCTCCCCGCCCGACAACCGATAGCCGCGCTCGCCGACGACGGTGTCGTACCCCTCGGGCAGCGCAGCGATGACGTCGTGGATCTGCGCGGCCCGGCACGCCGCCTCCATCTCCGTCTCCGAGGCGTCGGGCCGGGCGTAGCGCAGGTTGGCGGCGACGGACTCGTGGAACAGGTGAGGATCCTGGGCGACGACGCCGATGCAGCTGCGCAGGGAGGCCTCCGTGAGGTCACGCACGTCCCAGCCGTCGATGCGCAGGGCTCCGGCCGTCACGTCGTACAGCCGCGGGACCAGCGAGGCCATCGTGCTCTTCCCCGCTCCGGAGGGCCCCACGAGGGCCACCATCTGCCCTGGCTCGATGACCATGGAGACGTCGTGGAGGACCTCCACCTGCTCCTGCGACGACAGCTCGGTGTCGCCGCGGGGCTGTTCGAGCGAGGCGATGGACACCGCGGATGCCGGCGGGTAGCGGAACGACACATGATCCAGCTCGATGCGCCCAGCCGGCTCGACCAGGTCGACGGCGCCGGGCCGGTCCTGGATGGCGACGGGAGCGTCGAGCACCTCGAACACCCGCTCGAAGCTGACCATGGCGGTCATGAGGTCGACGCGGGTGTTGGTGAGGCTGGTGAGCGGCCCGTACAGGCGCGCCGTGTACGCGGCGAGGGCCACGAGGGTGCCGGGCAGGATGTCGCCGTTGATGACCATGACAGCGCCGAAGCCGTACACGGCGGCGGCGCCGAGGGCGCTCACCAGGCCGAGCGCGACGAAGAAGACCCGCCCGTACATGGCCGACTTGATGCCGATGTCGCGCACCCGGCCGGCACCGGCTGCGAACTGCTCGTCCTCGGCCCGGTAGTTGCCGAACAGCTTCACGAGCAAGGCGCCCGACACGTTGAAGCGCTCGGTCATCTGGGTGTTCATCACCGCGTTCACACCCATCTGCTCGCGCGAGATGCGTTGCATCGACCGGCCCACCCGCTTGGCCGGGAAGATGAACAACGGGAGCACGATCAGGGTGAGCAGCGTGATGCGCCACTCCAGCCACAGCATGGCCATGAGCGTCGTCGTCAGGACGATGGCATTCGACACCACGGACCCCAGGGTGCCCGTCACCGCGTTCTGGGCACCGATCACGTCGTTGTTCAGGCGGCTGATCAGCGCGCCCGTCTGCGTGCGGGTGAAGAAGGCGATGGGCATGCGCTGGACCTTGTCGAACAACGCGGTGCGCAGCTGGTAGATGAGCCCCTCACCGACCTTCGACGAGTACCACCGCTGGACGACCCCCAACCCAGCATCGACGAGCGCCACCAACACGGTGATCGAGGCCAGCACCACCACCAGCTGCTTGTTGGCGTCGGGGATGGCCGTGTCGAGGATGGCGCGAAAGAGCAGGGGCGGGACGAGCCCGATGATGGCGGCGACGACGATCGTCACGAGGAACCCGAGGATGGCCCACCGGTAGGGCCGGGCAAACCCCCAGGCACGACGCAGGACGCTGCGCTTGAAGACGGCGCCCTTCACGCTCTCCGGATCGGAGCCGATCATGCTGTGGGGACCCATGCGCATCGTGTCGGCAGGTTAGGGCCGCGACCGTCGGAATCGACTCGGGCCGTAGCATCGCCGGTCGTGCGCCCCGCCCCCCTGCTCGCCGCTGCCCTCGCGGTGGTCGCCCTCGCCGCATGCACGAGCCCGGACCCGACGGTCGAGGTCCAGGGCACGTCGCCGGCGACGTCGGCCGCGCAAGCCCCGCCGACCACCGCGGGCCCTGGCACGACGACGCCGGGAACGGCTGCGCCCACCACCACACCCCAACCCCCGTCGACGATCCCGGCCGGCCGCCTCGATTGGCAGGACTGTGACGACGAGCTGCAGTGCGCCACCCTCGAGGTACCGCTCGACTACACGGACCCGACCGGCGACACCATCGACCTGGCTTTGGTGCGCCGGCCCGCGACCGACGAGAGCCAGCGGATCGGTTCCCTGCTGGTGAACCCGGGCGGGCCCGGCATCCCCGGCACCCTGCTGGCCCAGGCGGCGGACGGCGTGTTCAGCCAGGCCCTGCTGCGGCGCTTCGACATCGTCGGCTGGGACCCCCGCGGCACCGGCCAGTCCAGCCCGGTCGACTGCGTCGACGACCTCGATCCCTACCTCGCGCTCGACCCCACGCCCGACACCGCCTCGGAGAAGCAGCAGCTCATCGACTCGGCGCAGGAGTTCGGTGCGTTGTGCGAGGAGTCCAACGGACGCATCCTCCCCTTCATCTCCACACAGGACAGTGCCCGTGACATGGACGAGATCCGAAGGGCGCTCGGCGAGGACAAGATCAGCTACTACGGGTTCTCCTACGGCAGTGAGCTGGGGGCCAACTACGCAACCCTGTTTCCCCGGTCCGTCCGGGCGATGATCGTGGACGGCGCCGTCGACCCGAACAGCGACGTCGTCGACGAGGCCAAGCGCCAGGTCGTCGGGCTCGAGAAGGCCCTGAACGACTTCCTGGCCGACTGCGCCGGACGAGACCGATGCGCGTTTCACAACGGAGGCGACCCCGGCGCCGCCCTCGACGGCCTGCTCGCCCGCCTCGACACCGATCCGCTACGAGCCGACGGACGGGAGGTTGGACAAGGCAAGGCGTACACCGCCATCGTCTCGGCCCTCTACGACAGCGACGACTGGCCCAACCTGGCGGTCGCCCTCGACGACGCCGCCAACGGCGACGGCCAGGCGCTGCTCGACCTGTACGACAGCTACGTCCAGCGCTTCCCCGATGGCACCTTCACCAACGCCTTCGAAGGCCTCATCGCCATCAACTGCCTCGACGACCCCGGCCCGACCGACCTTGCCTTCCCCGACCGCTTCGCCCCCGAGCTCGAGCAGCTCGCGCCCCGGCTCGGCCGGGCCAGCGCGTTCGGCTACTTCTGCGCCTTCTGGCCGGCCAAGGGGAAGGGTCCCCTGGCCATCACGGGCGCCGGCGCTGGACCCATCCTCGTGATCGGCACCACGGGTGATCCGATCACGCCCCTGGAGAGCACTCGGCGGCTGGCCGACGAGCTGGAGCAGGGCGTGCTGGTCACGGTGGACGCGGCCGGCCACACGGGCTACGGCAAGAACGGCTGCATCGTCCGCACCGTCGACCGCTACCTCATCGACCTACGGCTTCCGGAAACCGGCCTCGTCTGCGGTTGAGCCTCGGTACGTTGCCGCCATGGAGGCCGCCGGCTACCGAGAGCTGCTTCGGCCCCTCGTGGACGGTCGGCGGGTGGTGCTCGCAGGAGGCGTAGCAGCGGGCTTCACCACGACGGCGGCGCTGCTGCGAGAGCTCGGGGCGACGGACATCCTGGTCGTCGGCACCGACGGCAAGGGCACCGGGCCCCTCCCCCCACCTGACGTCGCGTCCTGGGTCGCGGTGGGCGGCGGCGCGC
>CAZTVJ010000353.1:0-2257 GCA_964616935.1 uncultured Acidimicrobiales bacterium
ACGGCGAGTCGACCTCGCGCCACGTCTCACCCTCGTCGTTCGAGGTGTACAGCCGACCAGCCGCATCTCCGGCCCACACGACGCGGGAACCGGGTGGGCCGAACACCACCTCGGTGATGGCACCCTCGGTGCTCCTGCTCCACTCCAGCGCGTTGCCAGGATCGACGGTGTGGCGAGGGTGGATGTCCAGGTCGCAACGAGCGGCGAGACCCGGCACGGCGACGATCATCCGGCGGATGGCGTCGCACAGCTCGACCGAGGTCACGGACGTGACGGCGGTGACGTTCAGGAAGGCCGGGTTCAGCCGCTGGTTGGCGGTCTGGTTGGCTCCCACGCGCACCCGCAGCCGCCGATCGGCCGCCGGCGTGCCCGTCTGGCTGAGATCGAAGGTCCGCCGGTTCGCGATCAGGACCGAGCGTCCTGTGACCCCGGGTTCGAGGGTCAGGTCGCCGGTGAGGTCGCCACTCAGGCGCACCTGGCCGGCGACCCCGGTCGCGCTGATGCGCACGCCCCAGGCGACGGGGTTCGTGACGACGGTGTAGTGCGCGGGGGGGAGCATCCGGCGGAGCAGGGCCGCCATGTCGGCCACATGGACGCGGCCCGCACTGGCGCCGAGGTCGCGGGTGAAGTCGATGTCGACCACCGCGGTGGTGCCCTCGCGCTCGAAGTGCAGCGTCTCGCCAGTCAGGTCCATGCCCAGCGGGCCGGCACTCATCGACATCGGCACGAGGGCGGGCAGAGCGGCGCCGCCGGTGCCGGCCGCGGCGCCGTGGTAGGCGCGCGCCTCCAGCCCGAAGAAGAACGGGTTCGACCAGGCGATGGTGATCGCGCTGGCCGATCCCGCCGTCGCCGACAGCACGGCCAGCGTGCCGTTGAGCGGCCACACGAGCGGCATCACCTGCACGTCGGGTGCCGGCGGCCGCGGGGGTGGGGGCAGCGGAGGCGCCAGCAGCGCTCTCAGCTGGTTCGTGAGGTAGCGGGAGAGCTGGATGGCCGTCGACTGCGCGGGAAGGTCGGCACCGATGGTCAGCGGGATGTCCGCCACGGCGGGCGCCGCACCGACGGCATCGTTGGCGAAGGTGAGCCGCAGGCGTTGCCCGTTCGGGATGGCGTACGGCTGGCCCGCCAGGCTGCGCACCCGGGACGCCATCTGCGGGTCCTCGCTCGTGGCCGCGACGACGCGCTGGGGCACGAACCCGAGCGCCCGCGCTCCTGGCGTGTCGTGGACCTCGATGCTCGACGACGTCGCGCCGGTGGCGACCGGGCGATGGATGATCTCGACGCCATGGCCGAGCGGCTCGGCCATCCAACGGTCACCCGTCGTGGGCCGCGTGGCGTAGAGGCGGTTGCGGCGCGCGGTGAACACGCGCCCGGGCAAGGTGGGATGGAAGGCCGTCTCGGCCACGAACAGCGCCTGGTCGCGGTGGAGGAACCCGTCGCTGAGCTGGCGGGGCCAGAAGCCGCTCTGCACACCGTCGCCGAGCAGCGGCCGCGCCGCCCGGAGGCGCCCTGGGAACCTCGACTCGGCCACACCGCTCTGCCAGGTGACGAGGAGGCGATAGGGGTCGTCGGGGTCGAAGGCCACGAAGCCGCCGTCGGCGGTCAGCAGCAGCTCCCATGACGGTCCCCCGGTGCAGAGGAAGGCACCGTTGTCCTGGAAGCCGCATGCCAGCACCGTCGGCAGCCGTGGGTGCTGCGTGACGTCGTACATCTGCGAGGCCGAGATGCCGTGGCTGCGCTTGCGCCACAGGGGTACGCCGGGCGGGAGCGGGAAGACAGCAACCGGGAGCTTGCCCTCACCGGCAGGTAACGGGTAGGACTTTGCGTCCTGCCAGTTGGCGCAGTACGACACGCCGCCGTCGTTGGCGTCCCACAGGGCGAGTGCCCCCGCGGTGTCGCTGCCGTTGAAGGGTACGGCTGGTACGGGAGCGAACACCAGCTGGTGGTGGTCGGCATGGTGGCCTCGCTCCACGTGGTAGAGGTCCCACATCTGCGCTCGCCGCCAGTGCGCGGCCTGCGACGCGTTCTCGTTGGCGTTCTGGTTCAGGAAGAGCTCGACCATCCCGAAGGCGAGGTGGTTGGGGTTGAGCGGGCTCACCGCGAGCGCCAGGTTGTAATCGCCCTGCGTCTCCTGGCGGAAGGCCGGGATGGTGGCCAGCAGGCGGAAGTCCATGTCGGTGATGACCGCGGCATTCGGGTTCCGGCAGCGGTAGGTGGCGAAGTGGAGCCGGTTGCGGTTGGCGAACACGACGTAGAG
>CAZTVJ010000354.1:0-5422 GCA_964616935.1 uncultured Acidimicrobiales bacterium
CGACGTCATCCGCGTGTTCTACCTCGCGGTCGCGCCGGCACTGTTCGGCCCGATCTGCGAGCACCTCGACCAGGTCGGCCTGGCCACGGACCGTTCCCGGGTCGTTCTCGAGAAGCCCATCGGCAAACATGGGGTGATGACCGGCCAGCCCGCCGATGCCCTCGTCCTGTTCGGCGCCACCGGCGACCTCGCGAAGCGCAAGCTGTTCCCTGCCCTCTACCAGCTGGCCCGCCGGGGCGACCTGAAGGTGCCCGTCATCGGCGTGGCCCGCAACGACTGGGACGACGAGGACTTTCGAGCCCGGGCCCGCGGCGCCGTGCTGGACGCCTATCCCGACGCCGACCCCGCCGCGCTCGACGAGCTGTCGAGCCGGCTCCTGCTGGTCGCCGGCGAGTACCAGAGCCACGAGACCTTCCGCTGGCTCGCCCAGCGCCTGGCCGACGAGGGCTCTTCCAACGCCGTCTTCTACCTGGCCATCCCACCAAGCGCGTTCGAGCTGATCATCAGCCAGCTCGCGTCGGTCGGCTTGAACCGGCGAGGGCGCGTCGTGGTCGAGAAGCCGTTCGGGCGAGACCTGTCCAGCGCCCGAGCGTTGAACGGTGTGCTGCACGAGGCCTTCGACGAGGAGCACATCTTCCGCATCGACCACTACCTCGGCAAGGAGAGCGTCGAAGACCTCCTGGTCTTCCGGTTCGCCAACACCTTCCTGGAACCGATCTGGAACCGAAATTACGTGAGCAGCGTGCAGATCACGATGGCCGAGACCATCGGAGTCGAGGGCCGGGGGAAGTTCTACGACTCCGTCGGCGCCCTGCGCGACGTCGTCCAGAACCACCTCTTGCAGGTGGTGGTCCTCATGGCCATGGAACCGCCCGTCGGCCTGGACCCGAACAGCCTCCACGACGAGAAGGTCAAGGTGCTCCGGGCCATGCGCCCCATCGACGTCACGCGCATGGTCCGCGGCCAGTACCGCGGCTACCGGGATGAGCCCGGCGTCGACCCCGAGTCGCAGACCGAGACGTACGTCGCCGCCCGCCTGGAGATCGACTCGTGGCGGTGGGCCGGGGTGCCCTGGTTCGTCCGCTCCGGCAAGGCCATGGCCGAGTCGGTCACCGAAGCGGTGGTCGAGCTTCGCCAGCCACCCCGGATGCTCTTCGACGACGCCGGCCAGGGAGTCACCCATCCGAACCTCATCCGCTTCCGCCTCGGCAAGAACGACGGCGTCACCTTCACCGTCCAGTGCAAGGCGCCCGGCCAAGAGCTGGAGACGCAGGAGATCGACCTCGGCGTCGACTTCGCTGCTGCGCTGGGCGAGCGTCACGAGCCCTACGAGCGGCTGATCTTCGACGCCCTCGAGGGAAGCACCCGCCGGTTCGCTCGCCAGGACGTGGTGGAGCAGACGTGGCGCATCGTCCAGCCGGCGCTCGACGAGCTGGGTCCGCTCCGCTTCTACGAGCGGGCCAGCTGGGGCCCACCAGCCGCCGACGCGCTGCTCGACGGCGGCCACTGGCACTGGGAGGCCGACCGGTGAGCGAGCGATGCGAGCCCCATGCACCAGCGAGCAACCCTGGACCGGTCCGCTGCCCCCACGAGGCGGCCGCGTGAGGCTCGAAGTCGTGGAGGGGGGCCCGGGCC
This sequence comes from uncultured Acidimicrobiales bacterium, assembly GCA_964616935.1. GTDB lineage: Bacteria > Actinomycetota > Acidimicrobiia > Acidimicrobiales > Ilumatobacteraceae > CAZTVJ01. Next base: position 1,636 of record CAZTVJ010000354.1, read on the forward strand.
GGTTAGCCGAGCGAGCTGCCGTGTGGCTGGCGGATCGACTCTGGGCGGCGGTGGCCGAGCGGGGCGTCGCCCACCTGGCCGTCAGCGGGGGCAACACCCCGAACACGACGTTCGTCTCGCTGGCCATCATGCCCGTGCCGTGGTCCCGGGTGCATCTCTGGCAGGTCGACGAGCGCGCCGCGCCCAACGGCGACCCCGACCGCAACGCCACGGCGCTTCGCGAGCACCTGCTGGCGCGGGTACCGATCCCACTTGAACAGGTCCACCTGTTCGATGCCGCCGCCGACGACCTCACCGACGCCGCCGAGCGCTACGCGCTCGAGCTGCACGTCGCCTGCAACGGCGTGCTCGACGTCGTGCACCTCGGGCTGGGCGACGACGGCCACACGGCCAGCTGGCCCCCCGGCGATCCGGTCGTCAACATCGACGATCGGGATGTCGCTGTCGTCGCGCCCTTCAACGGTCGCGCCCGGCTCACCCTCACGGTGCCGGCCGTCAACCGCGCCCATCACCTGCTGGTCCTGGTGGAGGGGCAGGCAAAGGCGAGCGTGGTGCGTCGACTGATCGACGGCGACACCAGCATCCCGGCATCGCACCTGCGGCGAACGGGAACGACCATCCTCGCCGACGAGGTGGCCGGCGCCGGTTGATGCGCCGAGCACGGAGCTGACACCACTCCCAGCCTCGCTCCCGGTACGTTGCACCGCTGTTGTTTACGGTTCGGTTACGACATGGCGTGGCCGCGGTGGCGGCCTGCCTGCTGGTGGGGTCATTCGTCGCGCCTGCGGCCAGGGCGGCCGATGACGGCACGAGCCTGCGCGAGAAGCTCAAGCGTCAGCAGGAGCTGCGCGAGGAGCAGGCGGCAGCAGCAGCCAAGCTCGACGTCCTGAAGGCCAACGACCGCCAGGTCTCGGCCGCCATCGGCACGCTGGAAGCGAACCTCGTGAACCAGCAGAACCGCCTGGTGCAGGCCGAGCGCCGTTCGCTGGAGGCCGACGCCGCACTGGCCACGGCCCGCCAGGCCGAAGCCGACGAGGTCGCCCGCCTAGCGGACGTCGAGGGTGCCGCGCAGCGCTTCGCGCTCCAGGCCTATGTCTCGCCCACGAACGAGCTGGACGCCGTCTTTGCAACCGACGATGCCAGCGCGCCGTTCCGGGCCGGGCTTGCTGCCCTCCAGGCCTCCCGTTTCACGGCCAGCCTCGACGAGCTGGCGGCCGCCCGAGCGGACCTCGAGTCCGCTCGGGCGGCCGCCGAGCAGGCGTCCCAGCGGGCCGACCAGCGCAAGACCGATCGGGCCACGCAGCTCCAGCAGCTGCAACAGGCCCTCGGCCGCCAACAGGCGCTGGACGACAAGATCGAGGATCGCCTCGACGACGCCCTCATCGAGGCCGCCGTGCTCGACCAGGTGGACTCGAAGCTGGCCGGCGAGATCCGAGCCGAGCAGGCCGTCGTCGCCGCCCGCCTCGACGCCGCCCGCAAGGCGGCCCAGTCGACCGCGGCCCGCAATGGCATCTCGTTGGCGCTGCCCGGCTCGGGACGCGCCGTCAGCAGCCCGATCGGGGGCATCGCCGTCACATCCGTGGGGGGCATCACGGTGAACGTGTCGATCGCCGGCCAGGTGGGCGCGCTGCTCCGCGACGCGGCGGCCTCGGGCATCAACCTCGGCGGTGGCGGCTACCGCAGCGCCGACGCCCAGATCGCCGTTCGGCGTTCCAACTGCGGGTCGTCGCAGTACGACATCTGGCAGAAGCCGTCCGGCCAATGCCGCCCGCCCGCCGCCCGGCCGGGTCAGTCGATGCACGAGCAAGGCCTCGCCATCGACTTCACCTGCAACGGCGCACTGATCACGTCACGGAGCAACCCCTGCTACCGCTGGCTGGCGGCGAACGCCGGTCGCTATGGGCTCATCGGGAACTCCCGCGAGGCCTGGCACTGGTCCACCAACGGTCGCTGACCACCGCGACACGTCACGGGACGCCATCGGTGGCGTCGGCTAGGTTCCCCGGCCGACCGCACGAACACGAGGAGCGCGCCGTGCCCGAATTCCTGAGCGACGAGTGGTTCGACGAGATCAGGGTCATCCGCGACAAGTACGCGGGGCAGGCATCGCCCCTGCCGTACAAGGTTCGCCTGAACCAAGTGATCACCGGCGTGCCGTTCGGCGACGGCGAACGGCGGATCCACGTCGACACGAGCGACGGCGAGATGGTGATGGACCTGGGCGAGCTGGACAGCCCGGACGCCACGGTCACCATCGACTACGACACCGCCCGCAAGCTGATCGTCGATCAGGACCAGGCCGCGGCGATGCAGGCGTTCATGGCCGGCAAGATCAAGGTGCAGGGGGACATGACCAAGCTCATGGCCATGCAGGGTGCTCCCGTCGACGACGTCGCCAAGCAGGTCGCCGAGGAGATCAAGGCCATCACGAGCTGAAGTTGCTCCGGCGGATGAACGAGGCGGCCACCACCGCTGCGCCACAGATCACGGCACCGACGAGGTAGGCGACCCGGTACGAACCGACCGGACCGCGGGTGGACTCGGTCGCCTCCTGGATCGTCTGCATCACCTGGATGCCGATCACCGCACCGACCTGCACGACGAGCTGCTGCATGGCTCCGGCCACGCCGAGGTCGTCCTCGTCGACCGCGTTGGCGACCGTGGCCGTCATGGCTGGAGCGGACACGCCGAGCCCCATGCCACTGAGAGCCAGCGACGCGGCGATCAGCACCCAGGACGAGCCAACGGTGACGGACGCCAACCCGATCATCGACAGCATGACGATGAGACCACCCGCCATGCCGGCCACCCGCTCGCCGACGCGCACCGTGACGGAACCGGCCAGCGGTGCGGTCAGCGCGAAGGTGAGCGGCCGGAAGATGATCAGCAGCCCGACCGCCGTCGCGGTGTAGCCGAGGCCCTGTTGGAGCAGCACGGGCGTGAGGATGAAGCCGCCCATGTAGGCGAAGTTGGCGAAGAACTGGTTCGCGATGGGCGCGGTGATGTTGCGCTGGCGCAGCCACGTCAGTGGCAACAGCGGCTCGACGGCCCGGCGCTCGACCTGCACGAACGCGCCCAGCGCGAGGGGCGCAACGAGGTAGAGGCCGATGACGCCGGGGCTCGACCAGCCCCAGACCCCGCCTCGGTTGGTGGCGAGCAGCAACGAGGTGATGCCGATGCCGAGGAGCACGGCACCGGCCCAATCGAACGCTGCCGTGGTGCTGCGTCCCTTGGTCTCGGGCATCAGCAGCGCGGCGACGGCGAGGGCGACGATGCACAGGGGCGCCTGCACGAGGAAGATCGCCCGCCAGCCGATCGACTCGACCAGCGGCCCGCCCAGCACGACGCCGAGCACCGGCGAACCGGCCGTGACGAAGCTCCACCAGCCGAGGGCGCGGACGCGCTCCTCGGCCTCGAACAAGCGGTTGATCGTCGCCATCGCCGCGGGCGCGGTGGCCGAGCCGAACCCGGCGGAGAGCGTCCGGAACAGGATCAGGGTGCCCGCATCCCACGCGAAGGCCGTGGCCAGCGCGAACACCCCGGCCCCGGCCAGCCCGATGAGGAACAGGCGCTTGTGGCCGTAGAGGTCGCCGGCCTTGCCGAGGGCCGGGCCGACCAGCCCGAACACCAGCATCGGGCCGGTGATGACCCACGCCAAGGTGGCTTCCGTCGTGCCGAGCCCGTCGGCGATGTCGACGAGCGACACGGCGAGCAGCGTGATCGTGATGCTGGTCGTGAACAGTCCGATCAGCACCACGGTCAGCACCAGCCAGCGGTGCTTCTCGCC
>CAZTVJ010000355.1:0-9712 GCA_964616935.1 uncultured Acidimicrobiales bacterium
CTCCTGGTCAACTTCACCTGGTGGGTGAACCGCAAGGACCCCACGGGCCGGAACGTGTTCGAGGGCGGGTTCCTGGGGCTCGACAACATCGGCGTGTTCGACCGCAGCTCGCCGCTGCCCACCGGTGGTCACCTCGACCAGTCCGACGGCACGGCCTGGATGGTCTTCTTCTCCCAGTGCATGCTCAGCATCGCCCTCGAGCTGCACCGCCACGACCCGATGTACAAGGACATGGTGCTCAAGTTCGGGGAGCACTTCTTGTTCATCGCCGCTGCGATGGACCGCGTCGGCGACAACGCCGACGAGCTGTGGGACGAGGAGGACGGCTTCTTCTACGATGTCCTCCGCCTCCCCGACGGCAGCGCGCAGCGCCTGAAGGTGCGGTCCATGGTGGGGCTGTTGCCGCTGTGCGCAACGACCATCCTGCCCATCCACGACAGCGAGCTGGACGATGAGCTCGTGGAGAGGCTCCGGCGGCGGGTGGAGGCCATGCCCGAGCTGCTCGCCACCATCCACGACGTTCGCCACAAGGGCGTCAACGGTCGCCGGATGCTGGCGGTGCTGGACGAGACGAAGTTGCGCCGCGTCCTGGCCAAGATGCTCGACGAGGACGAGTTCCTCAGCCCGCACGGGCTGCGGGCGCTCTCCCGCTACCACGCCGACCACCCGTTCCACATGGAGGTGCACGGGCAGAGCTACGACGTGGCCTACCTGCCGGCGGAGTCCGACACGGGCATGTTCGGCGGCAACTCGAACTGGCGAGGGCCGGTCTGGTTCCCGGTGAATTACCTGGTGCTGCGGGCGCTGCTGCACCTCTACACGTACTACGGCGACGAGTTCACCGTGGAGTGTCCCACTGGCTCGGGGCAGCAGTGCACGTTGTTCGAGGTGGCCACCGAGCTCGGTCGGCGGCTGGCGTCCACCTTCTTGCCTGACGAGCGCGGCCGCCGGCCTGTCTACGGCGGCACCGAGCGGTTCCAGACCGACCCGAACTGGCGTCACCACGTCCTGTTCTACGAGTACATCCACGGCGACAACGGGGCCGGGCTCGGTGCCAGCCACCAGACCGGCTGGACGGGGATCGTGGCCAGGATCATCCAGGGCCTCGGCTACCTGCGGCCAGAGCAGTTGCTGGCCAGCGGCCTGGAAGGCAACCTCGTGTTCGAACGGCGCCAGCCATGAACGGTCCCTGGCCGGCGCACCCGGTCATCTACGAGCTGAACACGGCGGCCTGGCTCCACGACGTGAGCACTCGGGCGGGGTCAGCGATCGCGCTCGCGGACGTACCGGCCGCGGAGTGGGACGCGGTGACACCCGACGGGGTCGACGCCGTCTGGCTGATGGGGGTGTGGGAGCGGAGCCCCGCGGGTGTTGCGCTGGCGCTCGACTCGCCCGAGCAGGTGGCGTCGTTCCACGCAGTGCTGCCCGACCTGACCGACGCCGACCTCATCGGGTCCGCCTACTGCATCCGGCGCTACGAGGTCGACCCGCGCTTCGGCGGCCGGTCGGGCCTCGCTGCAGCCCGCGCCGCACTGACCGAGCGCGGGGTACGCCTCCTCGTCGACTTCGTGCCGAACCACGTCGCTCCCGATCACCCGTGGCTGACGGAGCACCCCGAGTACTTCGTCCGAGGCACCGCCGAGGATCTGGCCCAGGACCCTGCGGCCTACCTGGCCGTCGGCGACGCGGTCATCGCGCGCGGCCGCGACCCGTACTTCCCACCCTGGTCCGACGTCGCGCAGCTCAACGCGTTCGCCCCGGGACTTCGCCGAGCCGCTGCCGAGACCCTCATCGACATCGGCCGCCAGGCCGACGGAGTGCGCTGCGACATGGCGATGCTGCTGCGCAACGCCGTCTTCACCGGCACGTGGGGGGAGCGAGTGGGTCCACCGCCGCCGCAGGAGTATTGGACGGAGGTGATCGACCAGGTTCGTGCCTCCCACCCGAGCTTCCTGTTCGCGGCCGAGGCCTACTGGGACATGGAGTGGGATCTGCAGCAGCTCGGGTTCGACCACTGCTACGACAAGCGCCTCTACGACCGACTCGTCGGCGAGGGCCCGGCGTCGGTCCGCGGTCACCTGGGGGCCGACCTCGATTACCAGCAGCGGTTGGTGCGCTTCCTCGAGAACCATGACGAGCCCCGAGCGGCGGCCACGTTCGCTCCGGCCGAGGAGCGGGCCGCAGCCGTGGCGGTGGCTACGTTGCCCGGCGCCACGCTCTGGCACGAGGGTCAGTTCGAAGGCTGGAGGACGCGCCTGCCGGTGTTCCTGAGCCGGCGGCCCACCGAACCCGTCGACGTCGACCTCCGGGCGTTCCACCTGCGCCTCTTGGCCGTCGCCGCTCGGGTGCGGCGCGGTGGCTGGCAGCTGTGCTCGGCGACCGGTTGGCCGGGGGACCAGTCCTGCGAGCAGCTGCTGGCCTGGTCGTGGTCGGACGACGACCATCGGTCACTCGTCGTGGTGAACCTCGCCGATGCTCCGGCCGCGGCCCTCGTCCATCCTCCCTGGGATGACCTCGACGGGCGTGTGTGGAGCGTGGACGACCTCCTGTCCGGCGCGCACTTCGAACGCGACGGCAGCGAGACGGCCCGCCACGGGCTGTTCGTGTGGCTTCCGCCGTGGGGTTGTCACGTCCTCGGGTGGACAGCGTGACGGCCGAGTCCTCGTCGGGTCCGGCCCGAATCGGCGACCGCGCGCTTCTCGGGACGTCAGGCCGCGCCTAGCGCGGCGTGGGGTCCCGAGAATCCGAGGATCACGAGCACGCCAGGGGGACGATCGCGAGACAGCGGTTCGGCGCTCGATCGCGACGGGTCGCTCGCCGGCTGGATCTCGAGGTGGAGGCACAGGTGACCGGCCGGGTCCGCCGAAACGGACGCGACGGCCGACGACGGCGTCCGCATCGCCTACCAGGTGGCCGGCGACGGCCCGCTCGACGTGGTCGTCGTGCCCGGCTTCGTGTCGCACCTGGAGACCTGGTGGGAGGCGTTCTCCGGTCAGCTCGTCCGCCGGCTGGCGTCGTCTGCCCGGCTCATCCTGTTCGACAAGCGCGGCACGGGGTTGTCCGATCGCCCAGCCGAGCTCGAGGTCGACCAGTGGGTCGAGGACGTGGCGGTCGTGCTCGACGCAGTGGGGTCGCAGCGCGCCGCGATCCTCGGCGTGTCAGCCGGTGGCGGCATCGCGATGTTGTTCGCCGCAGCGCACCCGGAGCGCACCCAGTCGCTGGTGGTCTACGGCGGGTTCGCGCGCATCCTCCAGGCCGACGACTTCCCGATCGGCGCCCCGCGCGGCGCTGTCGAGCTCATCGCCGAGGCCACCGAGGCGACCTGGGGCCTCACGGACGTCGTCGACGAGCGAGGCGGTCCGAGCGTCGGGCTCGACTTCTACTGCCCGAGCATCAGCGACGCTCCTGAGGCCAGGGAGCTGTTCGCCCGGTTTCAGCGGATCTCTACGAGCCCGACAGGGGCTGTGTGAGCGGGTCGCGGCGACAAGCTCTGGGCAGGCCCTGAGACGACCCGTCTCCGCTGAGCTCGCCGGCTACGGACCCGCCTCCGGGAAAGGGTTCGGCTCGATGATCTTGCGGACCTCGTCGGGCAGGCTGAGGTCACCGCCGGTGTGGGCGGTGCTGAACTGCCGTTCGCCGCGACCGCGACCGACCATGGAGCGCAGCCAGCGCAGCATCGTGGACACCCGGTTGCCGAACCCGCTGAGGAAGGCGAGGTGCACGAAGAACCAGATCATCCAGCCCGGGAGGCCGCCGACGCGGACCTTCTTCACGCTGGCAACGGCTCGGAACCGGCAGATCGTGGCCACCGAGCCGAGGTCCCGGTACGCAAACGGGACCGACGCTTCGCCCCTGAGCCCGCGCCTGATCGTGTTGGCAGCGTGGAGCCCGCCCTGCATCGCCACCTCGGCGACGCCGGGCAGGTGGTCGAGCGACGTCATGTCACCCACGGCGAACACCTCGGGATGGCCAGGGAGGCTCAGGTCGGGCCGCACCTCGATGCGCCCCGCCCGGTCGACCCCTGCGCCACTGGCCTCGGCGAGCATGCCCGCCAGCGGCGACGCCTGTACACCAGCCGCCCACACGACCGTGCGCGCGTCGATCCGGTCGGTCGTGCCGTCGGCCAGGGTGACGTCCACGCCCAGGGCGTCGACGCCGACGACTCGGGCACCCATGCGCAACTCGACACCGAGTCCCTCGAGCTCCTTCGTCGCCACGCCGGACAACCGGTCGCCGAACGAGGCCAGCGGTTCCGTGCCACCATCCAGCAGCAGCACCCGCACCGCGGCAGGGTCGAACGTGCGGAACTCGCCGCGCAGGCACCGCACCGCCAGCTCTCGCACCTGCCCGGCCAGCTCGACGCCGGTGGGCCCTGCGCCCACGATGACGATGGTGAGCCACTGCTCCTTCTCGGTGGGGTCGGTCGTTCCCTCGGCCATCTCGAAGGCACCGAAGAACCGGCGGCGCAGCTCCAGGGCATCGTCGATGGTCTTCATGCCGGGCGCATGGCGGGCCAGCTCGTCGTGGCCGAAGTACGACTGGTTGGCGCCGGCTGCCACGATGAGGCTGTCGTAGGGCAGCTCGATCGGCTCGAGGGTCATGGCGTGCACGATTCGGCGCTCGAGGTCGAATCCGGTCACGTGGGCCATCTCCACCTTCACGTTCTTGTGCCGGCGCACGATGTGGCGCAGCGGTGGGCGATCTGCCCCGGCGACAGCATGCCGGTGGCCACCTGGTAGAGCAGTGGTTGGAAGAGGTGGTGGTTGCGCCGGTCGACCAACGTGACGTCCACGGAGACCCGGCTGAGCAGCCTGGTGGCCGCCAGGCCGCCGAACCCACCTCCCACGACCACGACTCGATGCCGCGGCGAGCGAGCCACCGCTACAGGCCCGGGCTCGAGTGCATGATCCCGCCGTCGGTGAAGATGGTCGTCGCCGTCATGTAGCTGGCCCCTTCCCCCGCGAGGAAGGCGACGACGTTGGCGATCTCTTGCGGCTGCGCCATGCGCCCGATCGGGATGGCGCTGTCCAGCTTGGCCATCTGGACCGGATCGTTCATGGTGGACTGGTTGATAGGCGTGGCCACCGCGCCAGGACCGACCCCGACGACGAGGACGCCGTGGGGCGCCAGCTCCACCCCGGCGGTGCGCGTGAGCATCCGCATGCCCCCCTTGGACAGGCAGTAGGCGGTGTTGCCCGGCATCGGCCAGTCCTCGTGCACCGACGTGATGTTGATGATCCGCCCGCCCTGGCCCTGGGCGATCATCTGCTTGGCCGCGAGCTGTGTACCGAAGAACGCGCTCTTCAGGTTGATGGACAACACCTTGTCGTACTGCGCCTCGGTCGTGTCGAGGACCGAGGAGCGGGTCTCGACGCCGGCGTTGTTCACCATGATGTCGAGGCGACCGAAGGCCTTCACGGCGGCGTCGATCAGCTTCTGCAGCTCGGCCACCTGGCTGACGTCGGCCTCTACGCCGACGGCCTGATCACCGAGCGCGACGATCTGACGTTCGAGGTCCTCCGTCGCCTGCTCGTCGGCTACGTAGTCGATGACGATGTTGGCGCCGGCCTCGGCCAACCCGAGCACGATGGCCTTGCCGATGCCGCTGTTGCCCCCGGTGACGATGGCCACCTTGCCGTGCAGGGTCATGTCGTTGCTCCTTTGGTGAGGGTGGCGGCTCGCTCGGCGAGCACGGCCGGTAGGTCGCGGACGGCGTACACGCCGTTGCCCGGTCGACCACGGATGAGATCGGCGACGACACCGGTCCAGCCCGTCTGGTGGGACGCTCCGAGCCCGGCGCCGTTGTCACCGTGGAAGTACTCGTTGAAGACGAGGTTGTCCTTCCACGCCGGATCGTGCTGGAGCCGGTCGGACCAGCCGAAGCAGGGTCGGCGCCCGTCCGCGCCGACGAGGAACAGCGAGATCAGGCGCTGGCGGAGGTCGGCGGCGATCTCCTCCAGGTTGCGCTTGCTCCCACTGCCGGTCGGGTAGTCGATCTGGAGCTCGTCACCGAAGAAGCGGTGGTAGCGCGCGAGTGCCTCGATGAGCAGGTAGTTGAGCGGGAACCACAGTGGCCCGCGCCAGTTGGAGTTGCCGCCGAACATCGACGTCGTGGACTCGGCCGGTTCGTAGTCGATGGTGGCCCGCACTCCTTCGACCACGAGCTCGTACGGGTGGTCCCGGTGGTAGGCCGACACCGCCCGCAAACCGTAGGGGGAGAGGAACTCGTCCTCGTCGAAGAGCTTCGTCAAGAGCTGCATCACGTGCTCCGGGCTGACGACGCCCAGCAGCAGCCGGCGATTGCCGGGCTCGCCCCGCAACGCCCCCTCGGCGCCCACGAGGGTGCCGGCATCGAGGAAAGACGCGAACTGCTTGCCGACTTGCTCGGCACGCTCGAGGGCGGCTTCGTCGACCACGACGGCGGCGAGCAGCGGGATGATGCCGACCATCGAGCGGACCTTCACCGGTACGGCGGTGCCGTCGGGGGTCACCAGCTTGTCGTAGTAGAGCCCGTCGGTCTCGTCCCACACCCCGAGGTTCTCCATGGCCTCGCGGATGGCGGCGAAGTGCTCGAGGAACTTCAGCACGAGGTCGAGCGTCGGCCGCTGCTCCGTCCGGTTCAGGATCGAGGCGATGCCGGCCATGGCGAGTGCGTAGAACGCCATCCAGCCGGTGGCATCGGACTGCTGGAGCTTCCCGCCTACAGGGAGGTGCGAACGGTCGATCGGGCCGATGTTGTCCAGCCCGAGGAAGCCTCCCTCGAACAGGTTCGAGCCGGTGGCGTCCTCGCGGTTCACCCACCAGGTGAAGTTGACCAGCAGCTTGTCGAGGATGCGACTGAGGAAGTCGAAGTCGCGGGCGCCGTCGATGGCGAAGACCTCCAGCGCGGCAAAGGCCTGCACGGGCGGGTTCACGTCGCCGAAGTCCCACTCGTAGGCAGGCAACGCGCCGTTGGGGTGCTGGAACCACTCCCGGCACAGCAGGATGAGCTGGTACTTGGCGAACGCAGGGTCGACGTGAGCGAGAGCGACGCAGTGGAAGCCGAGGTCCCATGCCGCGAACCAGGGGTACTCCCACTTGTCGGGCATCGACAGGATGTCGAAGGCGTCGAAGCTGGCCCAGCGGGAGTTGCGGCCGGTCAGGCGGGCCGCCGGCGGCGTGGGCTGGGTGGGATCACCGGCGAGCCAGCGTTTGACGTCGTAGCTGTAGAGCTGCTTGCTCCAGAGCATCCCGGCGAAGGCCTGGCGCATGACCATGGCCGCATCCGTCGTGGTGCCGGCCGGCGTCATCTCGGCGTAGAACTCGTCGGCTTCGCGTTGGCGCCGCACCACGACCGCTTCGGCGTCACTGCCGAGGGCAGCTGCGGCCGGCGACGTCGAGGCCACCGGCCGCAGCCGAACCTTCAGCTCGACGGTGGCATGCGACGCCACGCGGAGCTGGTACCAGACCGCCGCCTTCGTGCCTTCGAGATCGGGGTTCACCGTGGCGAGCCCACCGACGACGTGGTCGTTGATGCCGTCCTTCGGGAAGGCGGTCGTACCCGGGCTGCCGTAGAGGCGCAGATCGTTGGTCTCGTTGTCGCAGAACAGCAGGGTCGGCGCCGAGCCGTCGGGAAGCGGACCGGCGAGCAGCTCCAGGTCTCCCAGGAACGGGTGGTCGATGCCGATGGCGCCATCGGGTCGTTGCTGCAGCTGGGGCTTGGGGGCGTCGATGTCCCACGACCACGTGTTGCGGAACCACACGGTGGGGAGCACGTGCAACGTCTCCGCGTCCGGCCCTGGGTTCGTGACCCGGACGACCATGACCAGGTCGGTCGGATCGGCCTTCGCGTAGTCGACCTCGACGATCCAGTAGCGATCGTCGTCGAACACCCCGGTGTCGAGCAGCTCGTACTCGGGGTCCAGCTTGCCCCGCCGGCCGTTCTCGGCGATCAGGTCGTCGTAGGGGAACGCGGCCTGCGGGTAGTGGTAGCGCCAGCGGTTCCAGGCGTGGCTCGGCACCGCGTCGAGGTACCACCAGTGCTCCTTGACGTCCTCGCCGTGGTTGGCCTGGGCGCCGGTGAGGCCGAACATCCGCTCCTTCAGGATCGGGTCGCGCCCGTTCCAGAGCGCCAGGGACAGGCAGAGTCGCTGCTCGATGTCGGAGAAGCCGGCCATGCCGTCCTCACCCCAGCGGTAGGCGCGCGACCGGGCATGGTCGTGAGGGAGGTAGGCCCAGGCGTCGCCGTCGGCGCTGTAGTCCTCGCGCACGGTGCCCCACTGGCGCTCGCTGAGGTAGGGACCCCACAGGTACCAGTCGCCGGCCTGACGCAGGCCGTCCTCCAGCCGCCCGAACGTCTCGACGCGGGCCCGTTCCGCGCTGGTTGCCATCGGGTCACTCCCGTTCGTTCGCTGCGGCGTGCTGACCGACCGTACCGAGGGCGCAGCAGGGCGGTCATCACCCGGACCGGGTGAGCCTGACGGGGCCGGGTTGCCAGTTCATCAACGGACGCTGACGGCGGGGTGTCGAAACCGATCGGGTCATGCCGTTGGGGCCGCAACGGCCGCGGTCAACGGCCCGATGTGCGTGCCCAGATCTCGGTCGGCGAAGTCCCAGAACTCGACCGCGACGGGGGCGAAGGACCCTCCTGTCTCGGTGTGTGCCGGATCGGCGATCAGGCGGAGAAAGCCACCCAGAGGCGACGGGCCGACCGTGAGGGTGGCGTGCACGACGTCGGTCTCGCTTGCGTGGCGCCAACCGTTCGCGTCGTGGTGCATGGGCCGGTCGTCTTCGGGTGCCAGCTCAACGCCTACCGGCCGCCAGGTGCCCCCGGCGCGACAGGCGTCGGCGGTCGACACCAGGAGCGTGGCGAGCTCGAGGGGGTCGTAGTCGAGGGGGATCCCGCCGACGAGGGCATCGAGCAGCAGCGTCAGCGGGAGCTCGGGCTGGCTGCGGAGCAGCACGCCCATGCCCGCGCCTGATCGCGGGTTCAGCTCGGTCGGTACGAAACCCGCTGCGCCGACGATGCCGTCGATCGTGAACGCTCCCAGGTAGCCGACCTCGGCGCGCAGCAGTGCACCGACGCGCTGGGCGACCGATTCCATCTCGGCGCGCACCGCAGGCGGCGGATCGTAGAAGGTGGCGCAGCCTGCGTAGAAGAACGTCGGCCGGTCCTGCTGGCGCAGCGTGACCATCTCGACCGGGCGCAGCACCGCGACGAGGTCGGGGAAGACGATCCCGTGGATCGAGCACGGGATGCCCTCCACGAACGGCATCACCCGAACCCGCTCGGTGCGGCCGCGGAAGGTGGCGATCACCTCCTCGACGTCGGTCGCCGAGCGGACCCAGCGGGTCAGCTCTGCACCGCCGTGGAACCCGTTCGATGCATCGGCCGCCCACACGGTCCCGGAGCCGTCGTCGAGGGAACGGGCCGCCCGGTGGAGCGCACGTCGGTCGAGCGCTACGACGGCCATCGGGCTGCGGGCCACGCCCGCACGATCCCAGAGGTCGTCAGCGAGCGTCTTGTCCTCGAGGGCGACCCACGCCGGCCGGCGCCAGGCGAGGAACGGCCGTCCGTCCAGCTCTGTGGCTTCGTTCAGGAACGTCCCGATCGCCAGAGCCGATCGGTCGGGATCGAAGGCGGCGAGGGCGTCGAGCACCTCGCAAGGAGGCTCGCGTACCAGGTCGTTGGCGCGATGGATGCCTTCGCTCAGTGTCGGCGCGCCGCCGCCCA
>CAZTVJ010000356.1:0-8459 GCA_964616935.1 uncultured Acidimicrobiales bacterium
GACCCCACGCCACCGCCTGCTCACCCTGCACGCCCTCGGCGCGGGTGGCGAACACGTCGGCCAGATCGCGGCGCACGTGGCGCTTGTCGACGAGGCGGGTGAGGCCACCGGTGCCGGGCAGCACACCGAGCAGCGCCACCTCGGGGAGCGAGACGGCGGAGGCTCGGTCGTCGACGAGGATGATCTCGTCGCAGGCGAGCGCCAGCTCGTAGCCTCCGCCGGCCGTGGTGGCGTTGGCGGCGCACAGCCACACCTGGCCCGAGCACGACGAGGCGTCCTCGATGGCGAGGCGCGTCTCGTTCGTGTACTTGCAGAAGTTCACCTTGTGGTGGTGGCTGGCGCCGACGAGCATCTGGATGTTGGCGCCCGCGCAAAAGACGTTGCCGAGCCCGCTGGTGAGCACGACAGCGTGGACCTCGGGATGCTCGAAGCGCAGCCGTTGCACGATGTCGTGCAGCTCGATGTCGACGCCGAGGTCGTAGGAGTTGAGCTTCAGCGTGTAGTCGTCACGCAGACCGCCGTCGGGATCGACCACCATCGTGACAGTGGCGACAGGGGCGTCGATGGCGATCTGCCAGTGGCGATAGCCGTCCACTGGGCGGTCGAAGCCGAGTGCAGGCTCCACGGTGGACCCCCTTCCCGCTCTTGTCACGATGTTCTACTCGTTCGGGTCCTCCTCACCAGCCGCGCAGGTCGATGGGCCACACCTCGACGACCTCGTCACCGTCCACGAGGTAGGCCCGCTCGTGCATCGCCATCGTCGGATCGACGTGGGCCGGCACGACGCGCACGCGGTCGCCGGGCCGTAGGAGGCCGAGGTCGCCGGGGTCGAGCGTGATGTGCTCGTCGCTGCAGAACCACACCGTGGCGCCGTCGATCGACGGGTTCCCGTGGTCCATGCCCAGGCTCTTCAGGCCCGCGTCGCACACGGCCCAACCGGGGGAGACCGACACGACCGTCGCCAGCACGGTGAGCGCCTGGCCGAAGGGCAGACCTAGCTTGGCGTAGGCGGTGTCCATCAGGGCGTAGGAGCCGGCCTGCACCTCGGTGACGCGGTGGTGCAGGTCGTACGTGCCGGTGCCGCCGGCCGACACGATCTCCCCGCCGACGTCCGCGGCGGCCCGCAGCAGCTGGTCCATGCAGACCTCGAGCTGTGCCTCGCGGTCGGCTCGGTCCTCCACGATCATGAGGTGGCCTTCGTAGCCCATCACCCCGCGCACCTCCATGCCCTTGCTGCGGGCCAGGTCGGCCAGGCGGCCGGCGTCGGCGGGGTCGCAACCGCATCGGGGCAGGCCGACCATGACGTCGATCAGCACCTCGCGGATGCCGCCCGCGGCGGCGGCCTCGACCGTCGCGTCGGAGTCGACCGCGACGGTCACCCTGGTCTCGTGCTGCACGGCCGCCATCGCGGCCAACCGGGCGGGGTCGAGCGTCTCGTTGGCCAGGAGAAGGTCGTCTCCCAGACCGGCGCGGGCCATGCCGACCACCTCCAGCGGCGTGGCGCAGGTGAACGACCGATGGCCCACCGCCAGTTGGCGGCGGGCCAGCTCGGTGCACTTGTGGGCTTTCACGTGCGGTCGAAGGGCCGGGCCGGGGCGGGCCGACGCCATCGTGGCCAGGTTGGCGTCGAGCACGCTCGCCTCGATCAGTAGGGCCGGCGTGGGCAGCTCGTTGACTCGCATCGCCGGGTGCCTAGCAGACCAGGAGCTCGGAGGCATCCGAGCGCGGTCAGCGCAGCTCGAACCAGAGGAAGCCGTGCGGCGGCAGGGTGAGGAGGTAGGGCAGCTGCCCGATGTGTGGGAACTCGACGCGGCCCTGCAGCTCGACCGGCGTGAGACCGTCGAAGTCCTGGAGTGGGATCTCGGCCGGCTGAGCCGCGCGCGACAGGTTGGCCACGCACAGGATGGTCTCCGGGCCGCCCTCGCACGGGCCGCGCAGGAAGGCGAGGATGGCCGTGTTGGCCACCGCCAGCGGCGTGTACGAGCCGAGGGCGAGCTGGGGATGTCGCTTGCGGGAGGCGATCATGCGCCGCAGCCATTGCAGGAACGAGCCCGAGTCGCGGCGGAGGCGCTCGACGTTCACGGCCTGGTAGCCGTACACCGGGTCCATGATCGGCGGCAGGTAGAGCTGTTCGAAGTCCGCGGTGGAGAACCCGGCGTTGCGGTCCGGGGTCCACTGCATGGGTGTCCGCACCCCGTCGCGGTCGCCAAGGTGGATGTTCTCGCCCATGCCGATCTCGTCGCCGTAGTAGAGGATCGGGCTGCCCGGCATGGAGAACAGCAGAGCGTGGAACAGCTCCATCAGGGGTCGCTGGTTGTCGAGGAGCGGGGCGAGGCGGCGGCCGATGCCGGTGTTGCGGCGCATCTTCGGGTCCTTGGCGTACTCCTCGTACAGCTCGTCGCGCTCGGCGTCGCTCACCATCTCCAAGGTCAGCTCGTCGTGGTTGCGCAGGAACAGGCCCCACTGGCAGCCGTCCGGGATGGGTGGCGTCTCGGCCATGATCGACTCGATCGGACCCCGGTCGCCGCGCTTGGCCGACAGGTACATGCGAGGCATCAGTGGGAAGTGGAAGCACATGTGGCACTCGTCGCCCTGCCCGAAGTACTGCACCACGTCGCTCGGCCACTGGTTGGCCTCGGCCAGTAGCACCTTGCCGGGGTGGGACCGGTCGATCTCCTTGCGCACGCGCTTCAGGAACTCGTGGGTCTCGGGCAGGTTCTCGCCGTTCGTGCCGTCGCGCTCGAAGAGGTAGGGCACGGCGTCCAGTCGGAAGCCGTCGAGGCCGATGTCCAGCCAGTAGCGGACGACGTCGAGCATCGCCGACTGCACCTCGGCGTTGTCGAAGTTCAGGTCGGGCTGGTGGTGGAAGAAGCGGTGCCAGTAGTGCTGCTGGCGCTGCGGGTCCCAGCTCCAGTTCGACGGTTCGGTGTCGTGGAAGATGACCCGGGCCTCGCTCCAGCGCTGGTCGTCGTCACCCCAGACGTACCAGTCGGCCTTCGGGTTCGTGCGGTCGATGCGGCTCTCCTGGAACCACGGGTGCTGGTCGCTCGTGTGGTTCACGACGAGGTCGGCCACCACCCGCATGCCGCGACGGTGGGCCTCCTCGATCAGCTCGACGGCGTCGGCCAGCTGGCCGTACACAGGCTGGATGGTGAAGAAGTCGGAGATGTCGTAGCCGCCGTCGCGCAGCGGCGACGTGTAGAAGGGGAGCAGCCACAGGCAATCGATGCCCAACCACTCCAGGTGGTCGAGGCGCTGTTGCAGGCCCCGCAGGTCACCGCTGCCGTCGCCGCTCGAATCGAAGAACGAGCGCACGAAGACCTCGTAGAACACGGCCCGCTGGTACCAGTGGGGGTCGTCGTGCACCGGCATGGTTGAGGCGACCACCTTCCGTGATTCTTGCTGACGCTGCGTGGAAATGTAACGGAACCGCAACACAATGGAGGTATGCCGACAACCTGAGCCGGGAAGCGTGGAGGTGTCGGCCCCCAGTCCCCGAAGGAGGACTCCATGCTCGACATCCAGATCTTGCCAGCCGCTGCGGTCACCGTGCTCCGCTTCAACGGAGAGCTCACCTCCAGCGGTGCCGCTGCCGTGCGGGCCGCGTCGGCGCGCCTGCGCAACGGGGGCCGGCTCATCGTCGACCTCGGCGGCGTCCGTCGCGTCGACCGTCCCGGCTTGGCTGCTCTGGTCGGCCTCCTCGTGAAGGCCAAGGGCAAGGCACGAACCATCGGGCTCCGCTGCGACAGCCCTTCCGTCGTCGACCTGCTGCACCGCGAAGGCATCGATCGGTTGTTCCCGCTGCAACCGGCCCCCGCCATCGTTCGCTGACCGAGGACGTTCGCATGTCCCCGCGCACCCACACCCACGATCTCGTCATCGTCGCCAACCGGCTGCCCGTGCAGCGGGCCGACGTCGACGCGCCCTGGGAGACCAGCCCGGGTGGGCTCGTGCGGGCACTCATGGGCACCCTTCGCCAGGGTGGTGGTGCGTGGGTGGGCTGGGCCGGTTCCGTCGAGGATGCTCCCTCGGCCTTCGAGCACGACGGCGTCGACCTGCTGCCGCTCGCGCTGACGGAGGAGGAGTACGAGGGCTTCTACGAGGGCTTTGCCAACGAGGCCCTCTGGCCGCTCTACCACGACGGCATCCGGCCGTCGACGTTCGATCCGGCCTGGTGGGACACGTACGTCCAGGTCAACGGGCGTTTCGCGTTGGCCGCCTCCCGCATCGCCGCGCCGGGCGCCGTCGTGTGGGTGCACGACTACCAGCTCCAGCTCGTGCCGGCGATGTTGCGCGACCTGCGGCCCGACGTTCGCATCGGGTTCTTCCTCCACATCCCGTTCCCACCGCCAGAGCTGTTCTCCCGCCTGCCGTGGCGTGAGCAGATCTTGGAAGGCCTGCTCGGTGCCGACGTGATCGGCTTCCAGCGCCAAGTGGGGGTGGACAACTTCGCCAGCGCGGCAGCCAAGCTGCTCGACGTGCATGGCGACCTCCCACAGCTCAAGGTCGGTCCGAGGGCCGTCCACGTCGCCGCGCACCCCATCTCGATCGACATCGAAGAGTTCGAAGAGCTGGCGCGCATGCAGGAGACGATGGAGCAGGCGTGGAAGCTGCGCAACCGGATGGGCTCGCCGAAGTGGGTCCTGCTGGGCGTCGACCGGCTCGACTACACCAAGGGCATCGTCGAGCGCCTGAAGGCGTTCGAACGCCTGCTGGAGGACGGTCGGGTGCAGTCCCGCGATGGCGTCATGGTGCAGCTTGCTGTGCCGACACGGGGCCGGTTGGAGCACTACGCCGAGGAGCGGCGCCAGGTGGAGCAGCTCGTCGGCTCGATCAACGGCCGGTTCGGACGCATCGGCTACCCGGCCGTCCACTACCTGCACCAGAGCCTCACCCTGGAGGAGCTCGTCCCGCTCTACCAGGCGGCCGATGTGATGCTGGTGACGCCGCTCGGTGACGGCATGAACCTGGTGGCCAAGGAGTTCGCGGCCTCGCGCACCGACGGTGGCGGGGTGCTGGTGCTGAGCGAGTTCGCCGGGGCCGCCGACGAGCTGACCGACGCGCTGCTTGTGAACCCGCACGACCAGGCTGCGCTCACCGACACCATCATGGCGGCGCTGGAGATGCCGACCGACGAGGCACGCGCCCGGATGGCGGCCATTCGCGCCACGGTGAAGGCGAGCGACGTGCAGCACTGGGCCCGTCGCTTCCTGCGCCTGCTCGACCTTGACGCCGCCGGTCAGGAGGATCCGCCGTGGGCCGGCCCGTCGGCGGCGTAGGCGTCGACGCCGTCGCGGACGCGGTGGCGGCATCGGCTCACCCGCTGCTGGTCGCCGTTGACGTCGACGGCACGCTGTCGCCCCTCGTTCGCCGGTCCGACCAGGCCGTGCTGGTGGCCGGTGCGTCGGACGTGCTCGCCGTGCTCGCATCGGCCGGGGTCGCCGTCGCGGTGGTGTCGGGGCGGGGCCTGGCCGATCTGCAGCGGCAGTTCGCCTGGCCGGCCAACCTCCGCCTGGTCGGGAGCCACGGGCTCGAGGACTCGGCCACGCCGGACTTTGTCCCGACGGCCGAGGAGAGGCAGCGTCTCCAGGCCCTCAGCACCCTGGCCCACCGCACAGCCAAGGCCGTCCAGGGGACGTGGGTCGAGACCAAGGTTGCGGGAGTCGCGTACCACTACCGCGAGGCGACGCCGGCGTCGGCCGGTTCGATCGCGGCGCATCGGCTGGGCGAACAGCTCTCCCGCATGGAGGGCGTGTGGCTGCGGCGCGGCCACCTCGTGCTCGAGGCCGCCGTCCGCCCGGGCAGCAAGCCGGATGCGGTCGGCCGCCTACGCCACGAGGCCGGCGCGGCGACGGTGGTGTTCCTCGGCGACGACGAGACCGATGAGGAGGTCTTCCGGTTGCTCGCCCCGCCGCACATCTCCGTGCGCGTTGGCCCCGGCGAGACCGCCGCCCGTTACGGCCTTGCCGACCCGGACGAGGTGGTCGAGGTCCTCCGGCGGATCGCGACGCTCAACCCATCTCCCAGATGAGCACCTCGGCCCGGTCGGGGCCAGCGCAGAGGCGAGGCGACCCCGCGGCAGTCAGGCGGGCGGCATCACCGGTGGCGAGCCATCCGGCGCCGTCGAGCTCGGCCGTTCCACTGGGGACGAACACGTGGGCGAAGCGCGCGTCGGGTACTTCCACCGCTTCACCTGGTTGCAGGCGACCGGCCCACAGCACCGCGTCACGCTGACGGATGGAGATGGCGGCGTCGTGACCGCGCCCTGATGCGACCGGCACGAGGCCACCCTTGGCCAGCTCCTCGTTGATGTCGAGCTGCTCGTAGCCGGGGTCGACCGACTCCGTGTCGGGCGGCACCCACATCTGGACGAAGTGGACGTCGGCGGTGCCGCTCGGGTTCATCTCCGAGTGCCAGATGCCGGTGCCGGCACTCATGCGCTGGGCCAGGCCGGGGTACAGGATGCCGCGGTTGCGCTCGGAGTCCTTGTGCTCGAGCTCGCCGCTCAGCACCCAGGTGATGATCTCCATGTCCTGGTGGGGGTGGGTGGAGAACCCGGTCCCGGCTTGCACGCGGTCGTCGTTGCTCACGAGGAGCAGGCCATGGCCGACGTTGGCCGGGTCGTAGTGGTGACCGAAGCTGAAGCTGTGGCGCGAGTCGAGCCAGCCGGCCCGAGTGTGCGGCCGGCTGTCGGCCTTGCGGACGTCGATGCTGCTGCGGGCGGTCATCTGTTCTGAACCTCGTTTTGTCGATTGTTGTAGATACAACTATCGAGACACGTCGACTATTCCACGCCGCCGTACGGGTCGCCCGGGCCGGTGTCGACGGCCTGGGTCATGCCGGGCGTACCCGGGAGCGGTGCCCGGGCGACGGCCACCACCCGGGTCCAGTCGATCTTGGAGGTGCACACGCCCTGCCACCCTCCGCAGGCGGTCGTCGAGTTCAGCATCCGGTCGGCGGTGAGGTACATCCCGACGTGCGTGGTCGGGTCCGCCGGGTTGGCCGGGCCGGCGCCGAAGAGCAGCAGGTCACCGGGTCGGGCCTGGTCGACCGGCACGCGGGGGAGCGATCGGTACATCGCGTCGGACCAGCCGGCGTTCAGCCGGACGAGGTCGACGCCGGCGCGCTGGAACGCCGCGACCACGAAACCGGAGCAGTCGTAGACCCAGTCGCCGGTGTCGGCGCTGCGGGCCCCGCCATGCATGTCGACGAGCGCGCACGACGTCCATCCGGACGGGCAGGCCCACCGCTTGCCCCAGGTCGAGTCGCCAAAGCGGTAGGGGTTGATGGCGGCGTAGGGCGCGCCGAGCTGCGTATAGCCCCACTGCAGCGCATAGAGGTTGCCGCCGAGCGCTTGGGTCGATACGTCGGCCACTGCCATGCCCCCGACCACGTCGACGAGCAGCGCGGCCGGGGTGGAGGTGAAGACGCACACCCGGCCGTCGGTGCCCGGCGGCACGAGCGCGGCGCCCGCCACCGTCTGGCCGATCGTGAAGTTCAGGTTCGACGTGGTCGGGGTGGGCTGGCCGCACGGGAACGCCGCCACGTAGCCCGTCCCGAGCGGCCCGACGACGGTGAGGTTGAGCGACGCGACGCCGGTCCCTTCCGGCACGGTGACGCCAACGACGCCACCGGCGGGGACGAGGGCCGGCCGCGTGTCGAGTGCTCGGGTGGCGGTGGCGCCCGGTGTCAGGTGGGCGATGCCACCCGCACCCCACCAGCCGGCGACATCCACCACGACGGCGGCGGTGGCCGACGTGAGCACGCACAGCTTCCCACCGACGCCGAGCGCCACCGCGGCGAGGTTGGCGACGGTCTGACCGGCGACGAAGTTGAGGTTGCTCGCATTGGGGAGGGGCTGGCCACACGGCCATGCCGTCACATAGCCGGTCGTGGCGGTGCCGGTGGCGGTGATCGTGACGGCGGCCGCCTGGGCCGTCGCAGGGATCCCGGCCGTCCCGGCGACCTCGACCTCCACGTAGCTCCCGCCCCGGACCCGCGCCGGCCGGGTGTCGGCAAGGCGGGTGGGCGCCACCGCGCCGTAGCCGAGACCTCCCGCCGCCCACCACCCGGAGATGTCGACGATGACGTCGGTCGCGGCTGAGGTCGCGATGCAGACGCGCCCGCCGGTCCCGACGCCGATCGCCGCCAGGTTGGCAACGGTCTGATCCGCCGCGAAGTTGAGGTTGCTGGAGGGGGGTCGGGGTTGGCCGCAGGGCCATGCCGTCAGGTAGCCGGAGGCGGACGGCCCGGTGACCGTGAGGTTCAAGGCGGCCGTCAGCGCGCCCGCGGGGATGCCCGCTCGTCCGACGACGGCCACCTCCAGCACGTCGACCGGCAGGAGCGGCGAGGGCCGGGTGTCGGCCAGGCGAACGGGCGCCATCGGCTGGAACGAGGCCGACCCCGGTGGCGCCGGCGGTGGTGCCGGCGGTGGCGAATCGCCCCGGAACACGGGCACC
>CAZTVJ010000357.1:0-5716 GCA_964616935.1 uncultured Acidimicrobiales bacterium
CAGGTACTCGGCACACGCGGTCTCGTCGGCGAACCAGCGCTGCAGCTGCTGGAACGTCGCCGGGTAGTCCACACCGGCCACCGGACTCGGCTCGAACTCCACCCACACGAGGCTAGTGCGCTCAAGTGGATACCCCGTACATGTGTTCGATGACCCGCCACGAGGCGACCATCCTGCATGCCGACCTGGACTCGTTCTACGCGTCCGTCGAGCAGCGAGACGATCCGCAGCTGCGTGGCCGACCCGTGATCGTGGGCGGCGGCGTGGTCCTCGCCGCCAGCTACGAGGCCAAGGCCTACGGGGTGCGCTCGCCGATGGGCGGCCGCCAGGCTCGCCAGCTGTGCCCGCACGCCGTCGTCGTTCCGCCGCGCATGGAGGCCTACGCCGCTGCCAGCAAGGCCGTGTTCGAGGTGTTCGACGACACCACGCCGCTCGTCGAGGGGCTGTCGATCGACGAAGCGTTCCTCGACGTCGCCGGGCTTCGGCGCGTGTCGGGCCCGCCCCTCGAGATCGCCGCGCGGCTTCGTCAGCAGGTGCAGGAGCGGGTCGGCCTGCCCATCACCGTCGGCATTGCCCGGACGAAGTTCCTGGCCAAGGTGGCCAGTGGGGTGGCCAAGCCCGACGGCTTGCTCCTCGTCCCACCCGACCACGAGCTCGAGTTCCTCCACCCGCTGGCCGTCGAGCGGCTGTGGGGCGTCGGTCCGGTCACCGCCGAGAAGCTGCGTGGTCGCGCCATCACGACCGTGGGTGAGGTCGCCCAGCTCACGGAGGCCACGTTGGTCGCCATGCTCGGTCGGGCATCGGGCCGTCATCTCCACGCGCTGGCCCACAACCGGGATCCGAGGCCCGTCGAGGCACGGCGTCGGCGGCGGTCGATCGGCTCGCAGCACGCCCTCGGCTGGCGCCGGCACTCGATGACCGAGCTCGATGCGGTGCTGGTCGGCGTCGTCGATCGTGTGGCCCGTCGGATGCGTGCCGGGGGCCGGGTAGGCCGGACGGTCATCCTCCGGCTGCGGTTCGACGACCTCTCCCGAGCGACCCGCTCGCACACGCTGTCCCGCGCCACAGCGCACACCGACACGATCCTGCGGGCGGCCCGAGCGTTGCTGGTGGCGGCCGAGCCCCGCCTGCGACAGGACGGGTGCACGCTCGTCGGCCTCTCCGTGACGAACCTCCTCGGTGACGGCGCGGTCCAGCTCACGCTGCCGCTCGACCGTCACGCCGGCTCCGGGCTGGACTCGGCGATGGACGAGGTGCGCGAGCGGTTCGGGTCCAGCGCGGTCACGCGGGCGGTGTTGCTCGGACACGACCCGGGCATCTCTGTTCCGCTGCTACCCGACTGACGGGGAGAAGACCGATGAGTTCTCGACCGACCAACCGTCAAGGCCGTGGTGCAGCCGCGCCCGGCCGAGCGACCCCGGAGGACCAGATGAGCGTCGCCCTAGACTCGCCAGCCGTGAACCCGCGCACCACGTACCCCACCAAGGTGCCCTTCGACGAGCTCGACCAGTACCGGCGGGCCCTCATCGGCTACTGCTACCGCATGCTGGGGTCGGCGTTCGAGGCCGAGGACGCCGTTCAGGAGACGATGGTGCGGGCCTGGCGGGGCATGGACGGCTTCGAGGGGCGAGCGGCCATGCGGTCTTGGCTGTACCGCATCGCCACCAACGTCTGCCTCGACCAGCTCCGCGGTCGCCAGCGCCGAGCCCGGCCGATGGATCTGGGTCCGTCCTCACCCGCGGATTCCTTCACCGGCGCCACGCTCCCCGACCAGGCGTGGTTGCAGCCCATGCCCGATGCCCGCATCTTCGACGAGCGCGACCCTGGCGAGCTGGTGGCGTCGAAGGAGAGCGTCCGGCTGGCGTTCGTGGCCGCGCTCCAGCTCCTGCCGCCGCGTCAGCGGGCGGTGCTCATCCTCTGTGAGGTGCTTCGGTGGCAGGCCACCGAAGTGGCCGACCTGCTCGGCACCTCGGTGGCCTCGGTGAACAGCGCGCTCCAGCGAGCGCGGGCCACGTTGGCCTCCCATCCTGTCGACGAGCCTGCGGCCGCCACCATCGACGCCAGCCAGCAGGCCCTGCTCGAGCAGTACGTCGATGCGTTCGAGCGCTATGACATCAGCGCGCTGGTCGCGCTGCTGCACGACGACGCCGTGATGACCATGCCGCCGTTCAACTTCTGGCTGCGGGGCCCGGAGGAGATGGGCGCCTTCTTCGCCGGCGCCGGCGCCGGCTGCCGGGGATCGCGCCTGGTGGCCACGACGGCCAATGGTGCGGCCGCGTTCGGGTCCTACAAGGTCGACCCGGCCGGCGGTCACGCCCCGTGGGCCGTCCAGGTCATCGAGATCTCAGGCGACCGGATCGTCGGTCACCACAACTTCGTCGACACCGCGCTGTTCGGCTTCTTCGGCCTGCCCGATCACCTCTGATTTCATCCCGAACACCTCGGCCAGACCGACGAGGCCGAGCAGTTGCAGGAGCGCCACCGAAGCGCCGCGCAGCTGGAGCGAGTAGCCCATCCGAAGCGCCACGAGCTGCCCGCGGGCCAGTTGCTCGGCGAAGCCGACGTCGAGCTTGTTCGGCCCGTCCAACGGCCAGCTCGCCACGTCGCTGCCGTCGCGCACGAGCACCAAGGTCGCCAAGGTCGCGCGCTGGTGCATCGCCGCTCTGACGTTGGCTACCGTGCGGACTCATCTGCCGATGCATCGGGCGCGCGGAGCGCCATGCCGGTCAGCCGTCTCCGCGCTCGGCCCGGTAGCGCTCCACCCACTCCTCGTTGAGCGCATCGGACTGCCGGCGAGTCGTCGGCCGCGGGGTGTCTGCCACCTGGTCGCCGACGTGCAGGAAGTCGAGGATGCCGCGGGTCGTCGGCTCGTAGCCGGCCTCGGACACGAGGTCCTCGTACACCACCTCGTGGGGCAGGAGGTCCAGCTCGGCGAACAGATCCTTCCAGCCCCGCTCACCCTCGATGATGAGGGCTTCGAGGTTGCCGATCAGCTCGGCGTCGAAGGTGGGCACCGGCGGTGGCTCAAAGGACCGCTCCGTCGACGCCGACCAGCCGGCGGTCTCATCGTCGGCCACCAGCCACACGCCGTCCTGCGCTGCTCGCGCCCAGGACACCGCTTGGCGCAGACGGTCGCGGCGGGTGAGGTGGATCACCTGGAGCTGGGAGAAGGCGGCCCGGAACACGCCGGCGCGATCGAGCCCGGAAAAGCTCGGCACCTCCTGGAACTTCGCCACCGCCCACCGCACGTTGTTCCACATCAGCTTGGCGCCGAAGATGCCGTTCGGTGTGGTGCCGAGGCGGTGCACGATCTCGAGGTAGCTCGCCCGATCCGTCGCCCCGTTCGCCACGCCGAAAGGCCCGTCCTCCCAGCACTGCCACCCTGGCTGCGTGGCCTCGTCGACGGCGAGGAAGTACTCCTCCGGTCGCCCGGCCACGCCTGTCGCGGCCAGGACACGGCACAGCATGGTGGTGCCGCTGCGCTGGTTCGCGCAGATCAGGTACGACCGGGCCGGTCTCGTCATGCGGCGGGTGCGGCCATCGGTGGGTGTCGGACGGGGCCGTCAGCCCATGCCGCCGTCGACGGCGAGGTTGGCACCGGTCACCCAGGCCGCAGCCGGTGATGCCAGGTACACGACGGCGGCGGCGATGTCCTCGGGGCTGCCCATGCGACCCATGGGGATCATGGCGGCGACGGGGCCGAGCTGGTCCTCGGTGAGGTTCAGGGCCACGAGGAACGCCTCCGTCGGCACCGGCCCGGGGGAGACGGCATTCACCCGGATGCGCTGAGGCGCCAGCTCGGCCGCCAACGTCTTGGTCAGCTGGTTGAGGCCGGCCTTGGCCGCGGCGTACGGCCCGTTGTTGGCCGACGCCCGGCCCGCGGCGATGGAGGAGATGTTGACGATGCAGCCGCCGTCCGTCATCCGGGCCGCAGCGGCGCGGGCGCCCAGCCAGGCGGCCTTCAGGTTCAGCTCGAGCTGGTCGTCCCAGGCCGCCTCGGGTGTGGCCGCCAGCAGGCGCATGGTTCGGTCCTCGGCGCCGCCGGCGTTGTTGACCCAGAGGTCGATCCGGCCGAGCTGCTCGACGGCGGCGGTGGCCAGCGCGTCGGCTGTGTCGGCGTTGCGGATGTCGCCGGCGATGGCCAACCCGCGCCGCCCTGTGGCCCGGATCTCGGCCGCCACCGAATCGATCTCGCCCGTGCGCCGACCCGTGACGATCACGTCGGCGCCGGCCTCGGCCAACCCGATGGCGATGCCGCGGCCGATGCCGCGGCCCGAGCCTGTGACGACGGCGACCTGGCCGGCCAGTGAGAAGCGGTCGAGGACGGTCATGCGGGACTCCCTATGGTCGGGCGGGGACGAGCGGTGTTCCAATCCCAGTAGACGCGGTCGGACGCGATGCGGTCGTCGGCGTCGAGGGTGAGCACGATCGTGCCGCGGGCCTCGTGGGTGTCGTCGCCGATCGTGAAGAGGATGGCGAGCACGCTGCCCTCGCCGAGGGTTTCGTGGACGTGCAACCACCGCTGGGGCACGGGGAGCAGCTCGAGCAACGACCGCTCGGCGGCGCGCAGCGGGTCGAGGCCGACGATCTCGCGCACCCCGACCCTGCCCACCGTGCAACCCTCGGCATAGAGCTGGTCGACCATGGCGATGGGGTCGCTCGACCACAGCTCGGCCTGCCGGTCGGCGTAGGCGCGGTACCAGGCCTGATCGCCCCGGCGGCGACCGTCGTCGGCGGGAACGGTGCCGTGGGCGACGGCGGAGTCCGTGCTTCGCACCGACCAGTCGAACCAACCGATCTCCCGCTCGACCCGGCCATTGCCGTCGAGCCACCACCACACGCAGGCCGGCGCGTACTCAGCTGTCGTCGGCGACACGACGATGGACTCGATGCATGCGGCATCGCCGGCCACCACCACCCGCACCAGCTCGTGACGGTGCTGAGGGATCATCGCCGCCAGCCTCGTCTCCAAGGCGTGCAGCTCGGTGGCACCGCTGGTGACTCGATCCGGGTGCGCGGTCGACTGCATGTCGATACCGGGCGCGTAGATCTCGTCGACCATCTGGTGCGGGTCGACGGCCCAGAGGTCGGCGAAGCGGATGGCGAGGGCGCGGACGTCGGCCATGGGGCGGCAGTCTGCCGCAGCGGATTGCCGCGCGCCTAGGCCGGTCCGCGAGACTGCCGCCGTGGGGGATCGCGCCGTCGAGGAGGTGGACTACGACCCGTTCTCGCCGGCCGTCCTCGCCGACCCGGCGCCGGCCCACGCCGAGCTGCGAGCCCAGTGTCCCGTTCACCACTTCACCAGCTTCGATCCCGACTTCTACACACTGTCGCGGTACGACGACGTGCTGGCCGGCCTGCGCGACATCCGCACGTGGTCGTCCAAGTACAGCCAAGGCCCCCGTCGCCAGGTGCAGGGTGGCATGCTCGACGATCCTCCCGGTCACACCATGTTCCGGCGGATGACGCTGAAGACGTTCACACCCCGCGCGGTGGCGCGCATGGAACCGTCCATCCTCACGCTCACCGACCAGCTGCTCGACGAGATGGTGGCCGACGGCGCCACCCACGGCGATCTGCACGACGGCCTGGCCTGCCCGTTGCCCGTCGTCACGATCGCCCGGATGCTCGGCGTCGCCGAGGACGACCTGTGGACCTTCAAGGGCTGGTCGGACGCGCAGGTGGCCATGCTCGGCCGGGGCGACCCGGAGGCCCA
>CAZTVJ010000358.1:0-6737 GCA_964616935.1 uncultured Acidimicrobiales bacterium
CCCTCGAAGGGTCGCGTCCCGGATCAGCCCTTCGTGCTGGCCACGCAACCCACGGTCGCCGACCCCACCCGAGCCCCGACCGGCACCCACGTCCTGTGGGCCTACTGCCACGTGCCCGCCGGCTCACCGTTCGACGCCAGCGCTCGCATCGATGGCCAGCTCGACCGGTTTGCCCCGGGCTGGCGAGACCTCGTCGTCGCCCGCCAGGTGCGCACCGCGGTCGACCTCGCGGCCTACAACCCCAACTACATCGGTGGCGACATCGTCGGCGGAGCGATGAACCCACAGCAGATCGTCGGCCGGCCTCGCTTCACGCTGCGCCCCTACGACACACCGATGGCCGGCGTCTTCTTGTGCTCGGCGTCGACGCCACCGGGCGGCGCCGTGCACGGCATGTGCGGCTGGCACGCCGCCGGCCGGGCGATGGGATGGCTCGGTGTGACGTCCGCCCTCGAGCGCGCCCCCCGGGTTGCTACGGGCTGACCTGAGCGACGAGCTGGTCGAGCTGCTCGACCGTCAGCGCACCGGTGTCCCGGGCGACGACCTTGCCGTCGGCATCGAGCAGCACGAAGTAGGGGTACGCGGGAAGCCCCCAGGAGGCCGAGGCGATCGAATCCTTGGCGTCGGCAAGCACCGGCTTGGTCCAGCCGACGCGTTCGAGCCAGGACGACGGCGGGTAGTTGTCGCGTGACGAGTCCACCGCCGTCGACACGCCGATCACCTCGAGATCGGGCGGAACCTTGCCGGCGTTGATCCAGTCGACGAGGACGGGGACCTCACGCTGGCACACCGGGCACCAGTGGGCGAAGAACACGACCAGCTTGGCCTTGCCGTCGGCGGGGTCGATGGTGATCGGGCTGCCGTCGAACGACGAACCCCTCAGCGTCGGCGGCACCGCACCGATCGACGGATCGGTCGTCGCAGCGTCGTAGCGGGCCAGCGCTGGGCCTTCGACGGCGACTGACTGCGTCTGCGACAGTCCCTCGGCGCCGCTGTCCTTGCCGAGCTGCGACACGACGGCGGCCACGATGGCGATCACGGCCACGACGGCAACGACGATCACGACGATCAAGCCCGTGTTCGAGCTCTTCGGGGGTGCGGGCTTCTTGGCCCGCTGGTTGGTGGTGGACGGCGCCATCTCAGGCCTCCTGGGGGGTGAGCAGCAACGATACGATGATGAACAGGAACCCGGACAGCGCCATGAAGGCCAAGGTCACGGAGCCGTAGACCGTAAACCAGGGCGCTGAGCACGGCACGATCGCGCTGCACGCGCCGACCTCGATGTCGGGGAAGCGCTCGAGCAGCCAGTGGTAGAGGGAGATCCCGGCACCGATGGCGGCGACAGGGACGGCGTACACCTTGACGCCGCGGTCCTTGCGGAACGTGGCGATGCCGAGGATGACGGCCAGCGGGTACATCGCTATGCGCTGGTACCAGCAGAGCGTGCACGGCAGGTAGTCGGCCACTTCGGAGAAGTAGAGGCTGCCGAGGGTCGACACGAGGGCGACGAGCCAGGCCAGCGGCAGCGCGGCCTGCGCGAAGGGCTCCACGATGCTGGCCGCCACCGTCGACCGGTTCCGCAGCAAGCCCGCCACTGCGAGGACGACCGCGCCCAAGAGCGCGGCGAGCGCGAGCGCGGCGAACAGCGTCTGGAGGAGCGACACGGACACGGTCAGCCCAGTATGGCCGGGGCTCGTCCGCGCGCTGCCGCGCCGGTGGCACCGCACGCACGACTGGTGGGCTCCGATGGCACGCCTCGGTAACGTCGGCGCCCATGACCCGGTTCCCCGGACCGCTCGTCACCGCTGCGTGGCTGGCCGAGCACCACGACGAGGTGGTCTTGGCCGACGTGCGGTGGTACCTCGACGGTCGATCGGGTCGCGCCTCGTTCGAGTCGGCGCACCTGCCCGGTGCCGTCTTCGTCGATCTCGACACCGATCTCTCCGCGGGCCCCGGAGGTGCGCGCGGCCGCCACCCGCTCCCCGCGCCGGCAGCGTTCGCCGCGGCCATGCGGCGCCTCGGCATCGGTGACGACACGGCGGTCGTCGCGTACGACGACAGTGGCGGCGGCACCGCCGGGCGCCTGTGGTGGATGCTTCGGGCATCCGGACACGAAGCCGCGCTGCTCGACGGCGGGCTGCGCGCCTGGTCCGGGCCGCTCGAAACGGGCTCCGCGCCCGCTCGCCTGCCGGCAACGTTCACAGCGTCGCCCTGGCCTGCGGCCGCCACCGCGGACGCCGACGAGGTGGCGGTGCTCGCAGGATCGGGCCACGCCGTCGTGCTCGACGCCCGAGCGCCCGACCGCTACCGGGGCGACACCGAGCCCGTCGACACCCGCGCCGGTCACATCCCTGGTGCGAGCAACGCGCCGTGGAACGCCGTGCTCGATCCCACGACGGGGTTGTTCCGGTCGCCGGATGAGCTACGTGCACGGTTCGAGGCCGTCGGCGTCACGGTCGACACCGGAGTGATCACCTACTGCGGATCCGGCGTGTCGGCCTGCGCCAACCTGGTGGCACTCGAGGCCGCCGGCTTCCCGGGCGCCCGTCTGTTCGTTGCCTCGTGGTCCGGATGGTCCGCCGACCCGGCCCGGCCCGTGGCCACGCACCGGGCCACGGGCGACCATGGTGATCAGGTGGCCAGCAAGTAGCGTCGTCGGCCGTGACCGACACCCCCTCGGTCGGCGTCGGAGCGCTGCGAGACCTGCGAGCAACCCGCCGGCGGCGGCGCATCCAAGAGCTCGACTGGTTCGAGGCCGCGTACCGCGCCTACCTGACGGCCATCCTCGGGATCGTGATCACCTTGTTCCTCTCGTCCTGGCTCGGTGACGACCCGGTCGATGCCGCGACGCTGGCGGACGTGCAGGCCTACGGCCCCGCCGCCATCGGCCTTGCCGTCGCCCTCGCCATCGGCCTCGGGCTGCGCTCGGGCAGCCGCGGCGGCCCCCTCGCGCTGGAAGGCGCCGAGGTCCGCTATGTCCTGCTCGGCCCGCTCCCGCGCGCCGACGTGCTGCGCGGTGGGGCACTGCGCACCCTGCGCCACACGACGTTCCTCGGCGCCGTCGTGGGTGCCATCGCCGGCCAGCTCGCCGGCCGACGGCTCGGTGGGTCACTGTGGGCCTGGGCGGCATCAGGGGCCGCAGCCGGTGCGCTCACCGGGATGGTCTTCGTCGGCGCGGCGATGGTGGCCTGCGGCATCCGGCTGCCCCGCTGGCTGGCCACGGTGCTTGCCGCCGGGCTGCTGGCCTGGGCCGTGCTCGATGTCACCCGCCTCGTGCCCTGCCCCACGACCATGATCGGTGACATCGCCTTCTGGCCGCTCCAGATCGTGTGGGTCGATCTCATCGCCGTGGCCGCGGTGCTCGCCATCGTGGCGGCCGGGATCCTCCTCGTCGGTCGCCTGTCGCTCGAGGAAGCCGAGCGACGCACGGCCCTCGTCGGCCAGCTCCGCTTCGCGGTCACCCTGCAGGACCTTCGCACCGTCCTCGTGCTGCGCCGCCAGCTGGCCCAGGACCTTCCCCGGCGCCGGCCCTGGATCCAGCTCGGCCCCGCCCGTCGCTTCCCGGTGTGGAAGCGCGATTGGCACGGCGTGCTGCGCTTTCCCGCGAGTCGCGTCGTGCGCCTCGTCCTGCTCGCGATCGCGGCCGGGCTGTGCCTGCGCTACGCGTACGAGGGCATCCCACCGCTCATCATCCTGTCGGGTGTGGCCTTCTTCCTCGCCGGTCTCGAGGCCTGCGAGCCACTGGCCCAGGACGTCGACCAGGCCGAGCGCACCGAGAGCCTCCCCCGCGACCGTGGCGAGCTGCTCGTGCGTCACCTTCCGGCGGCGGCCATCGTGATGGTCGTGCTGGGCGTCGTGGCCGGTGCCGTCTTCTGGGCGGTGCAGCCCTCCGGCTTCGCGCTGCGCCTCGCGGCCATCGTCGCCATCCCGGCCGCGCTCTGCGGTGGGGCCGGGGGTGTGGTGAGCATCGTGATGGGGGCGCCCGAGCCTTCCAAGGACGGCCAGCTCCTCCCGCCGGAGGTGGCCGGCATGAAGATCTTCCTGCGCACGGCGTGGCCCGTGATCGTCGCGGTCATCGGTTCGGTGCCGGTCCTCGTGGCCCACCGAGTGCAGCAGCAGATGGACAAGACCGGCGAACCCGGCAGCCCGCTCGGTGCCGCGGCCACCGCAGCGATCCTTGCCCTCGTGGTCGCCGTCCTCATCGCGGCCTACGTCCGCTACCGCGAGCGCCTCCACGAGTGGTGGCGGGCCACGATGCAAGAGAGCCAGCGAGCGTCCCAGGAACGTCAGGCAGCGAGGCCTCAATGAGCGAAGCCAAGTCGGGGCGCCGGACCTCACGGCACCCGAAGCCCACGAAGAACCAGCCGGCGACCGCGGCCACCGCGCCCGTCGAAGGCGCGAAGCACAAGCAGCGCGACGCCGATCTGGCACCCGCCGCGCTGGAGACGTTCGCGCTGGAGAAGGACTACGGCGGCATACCGGCGCTCGCGGCGCTCGACCTGGCCATCGAGCCGGGCGAGTCGGTCGTGCTCATCGGCCACAACGGCTCCGGCAAGACCACGCTGCTGCGCATGGTGTCCGGCCTGCTCGAACCGACGAGCGGTCATGCACTGATCCACGGCCACCCCACCGGTTCGCTGGCGGCTCGGGCCGCGGTCAGCTACCTCTCCGACCACCCGACGTTCTACGACGACCTGTCGGTCTGGGAGCACCTCGAGTACATCGCCCGCATGCACGGTGTGGAGGACTGGGAGCAGCAGGCCGCCGACCTGCTCGGCCACCTCGGCCTCTACGAGCGGGCGGACGACCTACCCATCCAGTTCAGCCGAGGTCTGCGCCAGAAGGCGTCCATCGCCATCGGGTTGATCCGGCCGTTCGGGATGCTGCTCGTCGACGAGCCGTTCGTCGGTCTCGACGCGGCCGGCAAGGCCGCGCTGCTCGAGCTGCTCGACGATGCCCGCGCGGAAGGTGCCACGCTCGTCGTCGCCACCCACGAGCTCGACTTCGTCCAACGGGTGGAACGCTGCATCGCCTTGCGGGACGGCACCCTGCTGCACGACGGGCCGTCCGAGGGCATCGACGTGCTCTCGCTCGTCTCCTAGCAGCGGCAGGCGGCGCGATCCCCGCGGGACCCCGCGTTCGACCTGTATGGTTCGCACCCATGGTGGAGTACGCATCGGTCCGTTCCTCGCTCTACGACATCGACTCGCTCGTCGCCCAGCTGAACGAGCGGGCCGGCGACGGTTGGAAGGTCGTCCAGATCCTGCCGACCGGAGGTGATGTCACCGCGGTGTTGCAGCGCTCGGACGAGCCTGAGCCATCCACCGCCGGGCTGGCCGCCACCGGGGGCGCTGCCCTCGCTGCCACCAGCGTCTTCGACGACGCGGTGGCCGACACCGAGCTCGAGATGGCCGACGCCGAGCTCGAGATGGCCGACACCGAGCTCGCAGTGGCCGACACCGAGCTCGCAGTGGCCGACGCCGAGCTCGAGATGGCCGACGAGGTCGTGGCCGACGAGATCGCCGAGGTCGGCGCCCTCGACGCCGAGGCGGCCGTCGATGACGCGATCGCCGAGGCCGAGGTCGACGAGGTGGTCGCCGAGGCCGTCGAGGAGCCTGCGGGCTGGGCCGCCGCACCCGCCGCGGCCGCAACCGCGACGGTCGCGGACGGCATCACCGACGCACCCGACGCCGTGGTCGACGGTGTCACGGACGCGGCCGACGGCATCACGGCCGAGGCTGCGGACGTCGTGGACGCCGTCCCGGACGCCGTGTCGGACGCGGTCCCCGACGCCGTCGCACCAGTAGCGGCTGCGGCAGCGGTGGCCGCACCCGAGCCGGCACCGGCTCCGGCCGCACCCGAGCCTGCCCCGGCAGCACCGACACCGCCTCCGGCACCGGCTCCCGCGGCACCGTCCATCCCGGCCGGCTGGTACCCGGACCCGTCAGCGCGGTTCGAGCTGCGCTACTGGGACGGCAGCGCCTGGACCGAGCACGTTGCTCGCCAGGGCCAGATGTACACCGACCCGCCCGTCGCCTGACCCGCTGAGCAGGCGGGCGTGGGCGGCGCCAGCCGCCGCCCTGCGCCTGCGATCATCGTGACGATGCGCGCCACGTCCCTCGGCCACGCCGGCATCCTCATCGAGACCCGGCAGGCGTCGATCGTCTGCGATCCGTGGTTCGTGCCCGCCTTCTTCGGATCGTGGTTCGTGTTCCCGCGCAACGATCGGCTCGACCATGCCCTGATGGACAAGGTCGACCACGCCGACTTCCTCTACATCTCCCACCTCCACGCCGACCACCTCGACGACGCCTTCCTGGCCGACCACGTCGATCGATCGGCAACGGTGCTGCTCCCCGGCTACCCGACGACCGAGCTGGAACGCCACCTGCGCGCTCTCGGGTTCACCAGCTTCGTGCGCACCGAGCACGCTCGACCCGTCGAGATCGCGGCCGGACTGACGATCGAGATCCACGTCGAGACGTCGATCACCGACGGGCCGGGCGGCGACTCCGCGCTCATCGTGGACGACGGAACAGCCCGGCTGCTCGACCAGAACGACTGCCGCCTCCACGACCTTGCCGCCCTCACTGCGCACGGGCCGATCGACCAGCACTGGCTGCAGTTCTCGGGCGCCATCTGGTACCCGATGGTCTACGACGTTCCGACCGAGCGCCTCCGAGACCTCTGCCAGGCCAAGGTCGACGCCCAGCTGGCACGGGCGCTGCGGTATGTGA
>CAZTVJ010000359.1:0-1694 GCA_964616935.1 uncultured Acidimicrobiales bacterium
GTAGGCCTCGGCCCGTCGCCGCGCATCAGCCGCCGCCATGCGGCACGCCTCCGAGTGGGCCGGGTTATCCGCTTCGACGACCCAGAGCGGACCTCCGACGCGAGCACCAGCGACCTCGACGGCATCGGTGAGCAGCCGCCCGACCAAGGCAGGATCGCGCGTCGTGACCTGCATGCGGTTGGCCGCCCGCTGGCCGAGCAGCACCTGCTGGTCCTTGCGCCACTCGTAGGCCGCCTCGACGGTGACGCCGGTGGTCGTCCAGTCCGCCTCGCCCACCCCTCGGTCGCGCAGGACGAGCTCTAACCTCGCCGTCCGCTCGGCCACCTGCTGGAGCGCTTCCTGCGGGGTGGGCGCGGTGTGGGCCAGGTCGAACACCAGGACGGCGCGATCGGGGCGGGCCGGTGCGGTGCCGCTGCCCCGCACGACGACGGTTGCGGTCACGGAACGACCTCTCGGGTGGAGGGGGAGGCGCTGAGGGAACCGCCAGCGACGACGAGCCCGCCTACGAGCACGTTCATCTCGACTCCTCGAGGTCGAGGCCAAGGTCGAGCGCCGGAGCCGATTGGGTGATGGCGCTGGTCGAGATGAGGTCGGCGCCGGCCGCGGCGTAGTCGGCCACGTTGTCGAGGCGCACGCCGCCTGACACCTCGACGAGGATGCGCCCGGCCACGAGGTCGACGCAGGCGCGCACATCGTCGGGTCTCATGTTGTCGAGCAGCACGATCGTGGCGCCCGCGCCGATCGCCTCACGTACCTGCTCGATGCGGTCACACTCCACCTCGACGGCGCGAGCCGGCCAACGTCGCTTGGCCGTCGCGACGGCCTCGGTGATGGTGAGGCCGGCCAGGTGGTTGTCCTTGACCATCACGAAGTCGGACAGCGAGCCTCGATGGTTCACACCGCCACCGGCTCGCACCGCCGCCTTCTCGAGCGCTCGCAGGCCGGGCAGGGTCTTTCGTGTGTCCCAGATGCGCGTCGCCGGGTTCGCCGCAGTTGCCGCGACGACGAACTGGTGGGTGAGGGTGGCCACCCCGGAGAGATGGCAGAGGAAATTCAGCGCGGTCCGCTCCGCGGTGAGAACCGACGCCAGCGGCCCGGCCACCGAGGCGATGACGTCACGAGGGGCCACGGAGGCCCCGTCACCGCGCTCCCACCGCAGCTCGATCCGGGGGTCGACCTGGCCGAACGCCTCCGTCGCGCAGGCGGCTCCGGCGAGGACGCCGGCGCTCCGAGCCCGCAGGTGCGCCACGACGACGGTGTCGGGTGCCACGAGGGCGGCACTGAGGTCGCCGAGGGGGCCGAGATCCTCCGCCAGGGCGCGGGCCACCGCCTCTCGCACCGCGGCCTGGGGAGGGTCGAGCGGACCGATCACGTCCTGGTCCTAGCAGGTCGAGCTCGAGATGAGGTTGCCACCACCTCGGACCGCGAGGCCACAGGGGCGACGGCCGACGACCCGCCGGTCAGCCCCGCTGGGCGGTGGCTTGCTCGATGCGGGCGACGAGCACGCGTGCCGCGTGGGCACCGGTAGAGCGAGCGCGCGTCACCGCCCCGCCGCTGATGAAGAGCGCATCGCCGGTCTCGAGATCGTGGAGCGTCCCGTCGACGTCGACCTCTAGGCCTCCGGTCACGACGTAGAGCACCGACTCGCCCGGCGCCGTGGTGGCCTCACCGAACGAAGGCGGCACCGCAGCGGC
>CAZTVJ010000360.1:0-8839 GCA_964616935.1 uncultured Acidimicrobiales bacterium
GGCTTCATCGGCAGCCCGGCCATGAACTTCGTGAACGCGGGGCTGGCG
The DNA here is from genome assembly GCA_964616935.1 of uncultured Acidimicrobiales bacterium. GTDB lineage: Bacteria > Actinomycetota > Acidimicrobiia > Acidimicrobiales > Ilumatobacteraceae > CAZTVJ01. Next base: position 49 of record CAZTVJ010000360.1, read on the forward strand.
GGCGAGGGGGATCAGCTGCACCTCGACGTCGCCGGCCAAACCCTCCGGTTGGCGCCCGAGCTGCTGGCGAGCTACCCGATGGCCGCGGCGTACGTGGGCAAGCCGGTCATCCTCGGCATCCGGCCAGAGCACTTCGAGGATGGTCCCTCGTCCAGCCTGCCGGCCGACCAGCGCCTCCAGGTCAGCGTCGACGTCGCCGAGGCGATGGGGTCCGAGACGTACATCCACTTCCTGCTGGATGTCGTGCCAGTCGACATCGAGGACCTCGACGGCCCGGATGAGGACGAGCTCGACAGCCTCGTGCGCGGCAAGACGCAGGTGACGGCTCGTCTTGACGGCACCGTGCGACTCGCCCCCGGCGAGCAGCACGAGGTCGCGGTGCGCACCCGCCTGGCCCACCTCTTCGACCCGGCGACGGGCGCACCTTTGCGCTGACGCAAGCAGAGGGAACGCCGGACGACAGAAAACGAAAGGAAATCGCGGGCAAACCTTGACGAACGAAAGCAAACGCTGGCATTCTCCCGTTCGTGGGGAAACTGCCACCGGGCGTGGTCGTCACTGGGTTGCCTGCGGAGGTGCGCCAGGAGCGCATCGCCGGTCTCGTCGTGGCCGAGGGGTTCGTGCGGGTGCGCGAGCTGAGCGACGTGTTCGGCGTCTCGGCCGTCACCCTGCGCAACGACCTCGATCAGCTCGAGCAGCGCGGCGAGGTCCGGCGCGTGCACGGCGGCGCCATGGCGCCGACGGGCCTGCGCATCGAGCGCACGTTCGAGGAGGCGGCCAGCGACCTCGCCGGTGAGAAGGCCCGCATCGGCAAGGCTGCTGCCGCCCTCGTGGCCAGTGGCGAGGCCATCATCGTCGACGTCGGCACCACGACCACGGCCCTCGCCCGGGCCCTCGTCGCCCGCACCGAGCTGGACGACGTCACGGTGATCACGAGCGGGCTCACGATCGCCCTGGAGCTCGAGCAAGCGGGGCCCAGGATCACCGTGATCCTGTCCGGAGGCACCTTGCGACCGAAGCAGCACTCCCTCGTCAACCCCCTTGCAACCACGTTCTTCGAGCAGCTCTCCGCCTCTACGGTCTTCCTCGGTTGCAACGGGGTGGACCCTGTGCACGGCGTCACCAACATCAACCTGCCCGAGGCCGAGATCAAACGAGCGATGGCCTCGGTCGCCCGCCGGCGGGTGGTGCTGGCCGACGGTACGAAGCTCGGTGAGGTGGCGCTCGCTCGCGTGTGCCCCATCGGCCTGGTCGACGTCGTCGTCACTGACCACTCGGCGGATCCTGAAGTGGTCGCCAGCCTGCGGGCCAACGACGTGGACGTGGTGCTGGCATGACCGTGCTGATTGGCGGGCTCGTCGTCCGCTGCGCTTCCTCCTCGCGCCTTGCGCGCCTCGACGCTGGCGCTTTCCTCGGCGCCTGCACCTCACCTGCGAGGTCCGCACCATGACGGTGGCGCGCATAGCCGACGGCCTGGTCTTGGTGCGCCACGACCTCCTGCATCCGGACGGGCGGCGCTTCCACATCTACGGGCGCCGCGGGGGCACGCTCGAGGGACAGCCGATCACGATCGACGACTCGGCACTGCAGCTGCGGTTCGACCTGGCGACCGGCGCGTGGATCGCAGTCTCCCCGGCTCGCAACACCCGGCCGACCGGAGAGCAGCGCACGACGGACTGCCCACTGTGCCCCGGTGGACTCGAGCTGCCGTTCGACTATGCCGCCGCCGTGTTCGACAACCGGTTCCCGGCCTTCTCCCCGTGGGCACCACCGATCCACGGCGCCGGCCTGGCACCTTCGACGGGTCGCTGCGAGGTCGTCGTGTACACCCCCGTCCACGAGGGTTCGCTGGCGACGCTCACGCCCCAACAGGTCGCTCGCGTCGTCTCCGTGTGGCGTGACCGTACGACGGCCTTGTGGGACGACGGGCACGCCTACGTGATGGCGTTCGAGAACCGCGGCGCGGAGATCGGCGCGACGCTCTCGCACCCCCACGGGCAGATCTACGCCGTCGGGTTCGTCCCGCCGTTCGTGCAGGACAAGGTCGAGGCCGCCCGCGACCATCGCCAGCGCACGGGCACCTGCGTCGGGTGCGCGCTGGTTCGACAGGATGAGGGGAGCGATCGCAGCCTCTCCGACAATGCGTCGTTCACCGTGGCGGTGCCGTTCGCGCCGCGCTGGCCGTTCGAGGTGCACGTGCGGGCACGCCGACATGGCTGCGCCCGCCTCGCCGATCTCATTGACGCCGAGGCGCTCGACCTCGCCAAAGCGCTGCGCGAGGTCGTCAACCGGTTCGACGGGCTGTTCGGGATCGAGCTGCCCTATATGATGGTGGTCCAGGAAGCACCTACCGGGTGCGACGACTGGCACCTGCACGTCGAGTTCCTCCCTGTCCACCGCAGCCAGGACCGTCTCAAGGTCCGCGCTTCGGTGGAGACGGCGCTCGGCGTGTTCATCAACGACACCGTGCCCGAGCGCTCAGCCGAGCGCCTCGCCGGTGTCGCCGTACCCGTCACCGACTGGCAGGGCGTCGGTGTTCCCGCTGCGCGAGCAGCAGAAGATGAAGGGGGATCCACCTCGTGAAGCGAGCGACCAAGCTCGTCCCCGCGGTGCTAGCACTGGCGTTGCTCGGTGCTGCCTGTGGGAGCGACAACAACAGTGGCACTGCCACGACCGCAGCCGGAGGCACGCCGACGACAGCCGCGGCGGCCACCACCGCAGGCGGGGCGGCGACCACCGCTGCCGGCGGGGAAGCCGTCGAGCTCCGCTGGCGTACCCGCCCGGACAACCAGGCCGAGATCGACCTGTACAGCAAGATCAGCGGCCAGATCGACGATGCCAACGACGCCTTCAGCCTGAAGTACGAGCCGGGCAACAACGAGGGCTCCCCCTATCAGGATCAGCTCCGCACGGAGCTGGCGGCCGGCACGGCGCCGGACGTCTTCTGGATCCCTGGCACCGACGTGGCTGATTTCGTCACCAAGGGCCTCGTCATGGACCTGCGTCCGATGGCCAAGGCCACGGAGGGCTACGCCGACGACGAGTTCTACGGCGAGCCGATGTACCACCTGACGTTCGATCCGAAGACGAGCGAGCCGGGTGGACCGCTCTGGGGCCTGCCCCGCGACGTGTCGACCTTCGCCGTGTACTTGAACCTCGACCTGATCGCGAAGGCCGGGGCTGAGGACCCGCGTGAGCTGGCCAAGAGCGGCAAGTGGACGTGGGACGCCATGAAGGAGCTCTCCACGAAGGTGGCCGCGACGGGTGGCGCCAACAAGGGTTGGGGCATGAACGCGTGGTGGGCCAACTACGGGCTGTTCATGAACGGCGCCGGTGGTGGCTTCTTCAACGAGGACCGCACTGCCTGCGCGCTCGACTCGCCGGAGTCGGTCAAGGGGCTCGAGTTCGCCAAGAGCCTGTACGACGGCAACGCCGCGGTGCCCTACGGCGAGGATGCCGAGAAGCCCTACAACGCCGGCACGCTCGGCATGTTCCTGAACGGTCGTTGGGCCACGCCCGGCGCCCGCAAGGAACTGAAGTTCAACTGGGACGTCGTGGCCGCACCCCAGGGTCCTGTCGGCCCGGGCAACTGGCTGTTCTGGGGCGCCTACGTGGTCAACGCCAAGTCCAAGAACCCGGAGGCGGCGTGGAAGCTGATCCAGGAGCTCACCAGCGCGGAGGTGCAGAACGAGATCAGCTCGCTCGGCGCCAACATCCCGAGCCGCAAGGGTGACGAGTCGATCGAGGCGTTCCTCGGCTACACCCCGCCGGAGAACAACCAGGCCTTCATCGACGGCCTCACCAACAAGCCGACGGCCGAAGGCCCCCTGTGGGCCGGCAGCTGGCCGGCCTATGACAAGGCCATGGGGACCAACGTCGAAGCGGTGATGAAGGGGTCGAAGTCCATCGCGGACTACCAGGCCACCATCTGCAACGAGACCCAGGCAGCCTTCACCGGCTGACCGGGACCGCCCGGGCGACCGCGGGGGTGCACGCTCGCCGTGCACCCCCGCCGCCCGATCGGCGCTGATCGGCGCCGACACATCACGTCGGGAAGGGGGGGGCGTGTCCGAAGTCCTGCAGCGCGATGAGACGCTGCTCGCTCCCGATCCGCGCGTGACGCGACGCGGCGGGCCGGTTCGCCTCATCGTGGCGTGGCATGCCGTCGGTGCGGTGCTCACCGGCATCGGCTTGTGGTCGGTGCTGGCCCCTTCGAGCGACGGTCTTCCCGGTGTGATCCGCACGTTCCTCATCGCGTTCTTGACGGTGGCGGTCGTGGCCAACGTCGCTGCCGCGGTCGGGCTGCTGAACGGCAGCCGCTCGGGCCGGACCATCTCGCTCGTCATCAACTACCTCGTGTTCGTGGTGATGGGTGCCGTCGTGCTCCATCGCCTGTTCGTCTTCAACGGCTTCAGCGCCTTCGCCGGTGGCTTCGCCCAAGGCATCTGGCTGCTCCTCGTGGGCTTCGTCGGCGTGTTGTGGTGGTGGGCCGGCGCAGCGCTGTCCAAGCGCGCACCAGCGTCCGGAGCCGTGCGTGCCTTCACCATCGCGGCGAAGGTCGTGGTCTTCGCCGCGATGGGCGGCCTCCTCCTCTACGGGCTGCTCGGTTGGCTCGGCCACCTCGATCCCGCCTCCCGCACCGATCCGAGCTGGTCGGGCGACCTCGGCAAGGGCGTCACCGAGCTGTTCGACCGGATTCTCGACCTCCTCACCCTGGGCGCCCTCCTGCTCGCCATCGGTGCCGTCCTCGCCTTCCGCGTGATGTGGAAGCCGGCTATGGCCACCCGCTTCGGCGCCAGCAACGAGCAGACCCAGGCACTCACCGGGCTGCTGTTCCTGTCGCCCAACATCCTCGGACTGCTGGCCTTCTTCGGCGGGCCGCTGCTGTTCTCGCTCGTCATCTCGTTCTTCAACTGGGATGCCATCGGCCAGACGCGAGACTTCGTCGGCTTCGGCAACTACGCAGAGATCCTGTCGCTCGACATCGCCAAGACTGCCGCCGGGAACGCCAGGGCGGCCGAGGTGCTGAAGCCCGGCTACCTGGAGCTGATCCACGTCGACTGGTTCGGCCAGCACTGGTTGATCGGCGCTCGCGACAAGGTGTTCTGGCTGTCCCTGCGCAACATCGTCATCTTCCTCGTGCTGGCCGTGCCGCTCTCGGTCCTGCCGGCCCTCGTGCTCTCCACGATCCTCAACTCGAAGCTCCGCGGGGTGAAGCTGTTCCGGGCGGTGTTCTTCATCCCCGCGGTCGCCGGCGTCATCGGCGTCACGCTGATCTGGCGAGATCTCTACGGCGCGACCACCGGCTGGATCAACTACCTGCTCACCCGGGGCGCCGAGATCTTGCCGTTCGTGTCCGACCCGACGACGCCGGTGCAACAGCCATGGCTCACGTCGACGAGCACGGCGCTGGTGTCGATCGTCGTGGTGTTCGCCTGGATGACGTTCGGCTTCAACACCGTGCTCTACCTGGCCGGGCATCAGGCCATCCCGGGCGACCTCTACGAGGCGGCAGAGCTGGACGGCGCCAACGCGTGGCAGCGGTTCAAGCGCATCACCGTGCCCCAGCTGCGCAACACCACGTTCTACGTGGTGGCCACCACGTCGATCCTCGCGATGCAGCTCTTCGACATCGTCTGGGTGTTGACCAACCCGCCCGGGTCGCCCGACAACGCCACCCAGACGCCGGTGCTCCACCTGTACCAGCGAGGCTTCCAGGAGAGCCGCCAGGGCTACGCCTCGGCGGTGGCCTGGGTGCTGTTCATCCTCATCTTCGGGCTCACGGTGGCGCAGTTCCGCCGCCAGCGAGCCGAGGCCGGAGCCTAGGTCGGGGAGGGGAGCGCGTCGTGAGCGTCGTCCGCAAGGGCCCCAAGGCCGTCACTGCGAAGGTGGCCAGCTACACGTTCCTCACGATCGTGGCGATCGTGGTGCTGTTCCCGTTCCTCGTCGCGTTCTCCAACTCGTTCAAGCAGGCCGACGACATCCAGCGGTTCCCACCGTCGCTGATCCCGCGCGGGGCAGCGGTGCGCACGGACCCGGTCACGGGGGAGCAGCAGCCGCTCTTCTCCCTACCCGGGCGCGACGGCACCTGGGCCGCCGTCGAGAACGGCGTATCCATCGCCATCTTCGCCAACCCTGAGAACCCGTCGCAGACCGTCACGCTGAAGGCGAGCGACGGCACCGACACGGGCAGAACGGTCACGATCGACGGTGAGGAGCGGCCGATCTACACCATCACCGTCGACGGCCAACCGGTCGAGTGGGCTCGCGTCCGCGGCACGATCGGCGCCGTCTTCGAGAACGTCGACGATGCCACCCTGCGCCAGGCCGGCCTCGTGCTCGATGCCACGCCGAAGGAGCAGTTCAGCCCGCGCGTCCAGAACTACTCCGACGTCTACGACGGCAAGGGTTTGAAACGGGCCCTGGCCAACACCGCCTTCGTCACCATCTTGGTGGTGGCCGGCCAGGTCTTCACGTCCATCCTGGGCGGCTACGTCTTCGCGCGCCTGCACTTCAAGGGTCGCAACCTCCTGTTCCTGCTGTACCTCGGCTCGGTGATGATCCCGTTCGTCGTGCTGATCATCCCGCTCTACCAGCTGATGGTGCAGGTGGGATGGGTCGACAACCTCGTCGCACTGGTCATCCCGTTCGTCTTCACGGCCTACGGCACGTTCCTCATGCGCCAGTTCTTCATCGGCATCCCGATCGAGATCGAGGAGGCGGCGCTGCTCGACGGAGCCAGCCGTTGGACGATCCTCTGGCGCGTGTTCGTGCCGTTGGCCCGACCTGCCATCGCGACGCTGTGCACCTTCGGCTTCCTCTACGCGTGGAACTCGTTCGTGTGGCCGCTCGTCATCATCAACTCCGGCAACCAGGACAACCTCGTGCTCTCACTCGGGCTGTCGACGCTCGGTGGCCGCGGGGCGGACTCGCCGAGCCTGGTGTTCGCGGGCGTGGTCATCGCAATGGCGCCACCGATCATCGTGTTCTTGCTCGCGCAGCGCTACTTCGTGGAGAACCAGGCCAGCAGCGGCATCAAGTGATGCCCGCGCCAGCGCGTGGCGGCCGCCCCCCGGCTGCCACCTCCTCGGCCCAGCGGTAGTCGGCCTTGCCGGAGGGCGCGCGGGCTACGTCGTCCACGAAGACGAAGGCCTTGGGCAGCTTGTAGCGAGCCAGGTGGCGGGCGGCCTCCTGGCGCAGCGCGACCTCGGTGCCGGCGTCGGCGGGCCAGCCGGGGCACAGGCGCACCATGGCGACCACCTCGCTGCCCCACCGTCTGCTAGGCCGGCCGGCCACGAGGCAGTCGTACACCGCGGGATGGGCCTTCAGCGCGGCCTCGACCTCCTCGGCGTAGACCTTCTCGCCCCCGGAATTGATCGTGACCGCGGTTCGACCGTGGACGGCGACCGTGCCGTCGGCCAGCAGGTGGGCGCGGTCACCGGGCACGCAGTGACGCACCCCGTCGACCAGCGGATACGTGCGCGCCGTGCCGTCCGGATCGCCCAGATAGCCGAGTGCCATCTTGCCCCGCTTGGCCAACCATCCCTCCTCCTCGTGCCCGGGAAGCAGGGCGCGGTCGAGCTGGTCGGAGAGGACCGTCGTCCCGCTCGACGCGGCGAACGTGCCGCTCGTCGCAGTGCCACCTGCCAGCACCTGGCGGCCGAGGCCGCCCGACTCGGATGAGGCCAGGCCGTCCACGATCATCACGGCTGGCAGGTGGTGCTGCAGGCGGGCCTTGCAGGCCGCCGACAGCGCGGCGCCCCCGGTGAGGAGCACGGTGAGGCTGCTCAGGTCGTAGTGCTCGCGCTCCAGCTGGTCGAGAAGTGGTCGGGCGAAGGCATCGCCGACGATCACGACGAGGGTGACCCGTTCCCGCTCGACCACCTGCCAGAGGTCGTGCGGGTCGAGGCGTTCGGGACGGTCGCTCAGGACCACGGTGCCGCCCGTGAGCCAGGTGTTGATGCTGACCAGCTGGCTGGCGCCGTGCATCAGCGGTGGGGCGGCGAGAGAGCGCAGCGGTGCCCGCCCGCCGTCGACCACGTGGTCGAGGCTCGTCACCGAGCGCGAGCCACCGAACAGCTCGGTGAAGGCGTCCCCTTGGCGCCACAGGACGCCCTTCGGCTTCCCGGTCGTGCCGCCGGTGAACAGGAGGTAGAGGTCGTCCGGCGTCGGTCGGACGGGCGGCAGGTCCGGCGGGGCCGAGGCGAGGGCATCCTCGTACCAGATGGCGCCCGGCAGCAGGTCGTGGCCCGACCTGTCGGGCACCTGCAGGAGTGTCCGCAGCCAGGGCAGCTCGTCGCGCACGGCGGCCAAGGTCGGAGCGAAGGCGGCGTGATACACGATGGCGGCCGGACGGGCATCTGCGAGCAACGCCCGCAGCTCACCGGCCACGTAGCGGTAGTTCACGTTGAAGGGCGCCACCCTGGCCTTGAAGCCACCGAGCATGCCCTCCAGGTACTCGGGGCAGTTGTAGAGGTAGAGCGCCAGGTGGTCCTGGCCGGATTGCCAGGGCTCCAGCCGGTCCCGTTCGGTGTGGCAACCGAGGCCGAGGCCATGCAGGTACGACGCCAGCCGGCGGGTGCGAGCCGTGATCTCGGCGTAGGTCTGACGACGGTCGCCGGCCACGATGCACAGGCGGTCGGGGTGCGCCGCGGCCATCGCCTCGTGCGCGGTCGCCAGGTCGAACTCCACCGGGCCGGACGCTACGGGTGTGGCCTCGTAGCAGGCGAATCCGTGCGCGGCCGCCGGGGTGGGTTCAGCTCACCGCCGCCAGCGCCTGTTCGCCGAGCAG
>CAZTVJ010000361.1:0-27071 GCA_964616935.1 uncultured Acidimicrobiales bacterium
TCCTCCACCCTTTGCACGCGCGTGGAACCAAACCCGGTGAACTGCATCTCCTGGGCGTATGGCTGGCACTGCGGAATGAGCGTCCAACGCACCAGTGGGTTGACCGGCACGTTGATCCCGGAAGGCGAGTACACGCTCGGCGCCGATGCGACGCAGGGTGGAGCGGTTGGCGGCGGTTGAGTCGGCTGCGTAGTGCCAGGTTCAGGAACTGGCGACGACGGTCCGGGAGTCACTGGCGTCGGCAGGGTTCCCGGCCGCGGAGGGGGCACCGTCGGAGGTGGCAGGGTCCGCAGCGTGAAACTTGGCGGCAGTACGCCGGCCACAGGGTCCGTGGTCGATGCGCCAGTCGTGTCGGGTGGAATCGTCGATGGCTCGGTAGGCACCGGCTCTGTGACGGCGGCAGTCTCACTGCTGGGAATGATTGGCACCACAGTGGTGGGCGGCGGCGGCAGGGCTACCTCGTCGGACTCGATCCGCACGATCACCTCGGCCGCCGCACCCCACGAGCCGTTGAGGTCGCGAGCGCGCACCGCCAGCTCGTACTCACCGGCGCGCTCCGGCTTCCAGGTGAAGCGGACGGTCTCGTCCGAAGCGCCCTTCAGGTTGACGCGGGTGACCCGCTTGCCGTCCACCCGTAGCTCGGCCGTCGTGAGACCGTCGGGGTCGCTGGCCTTGGCCACGATCTCCACCGGCACGAGTGCCATGCGGGCGTTGCTGCGCGGGCTGTCGATCTTCACGACCGGGCCGTCGGCACTGACCTTCACCCGGTCGCCGCCGCGACGGGGCAGCATGACCAGTGCCGTGACGGCCACCACGATCAGCGGCGCCATGATCAGCGTGAGGAAGCGACCAGTCGACCCCTTGATCATGAACGACCTCGACGTGCCTTCGTGTGGTCGCCCGTGCGCACCGACCTCGTCCTCCTGCTCCGCGGACGCCTGCCAGCCACCGCTGCTGCACAGATTACGCCCTCCGCATCACGGAGAAAGGGTCATACGGCCTATACGTCCCCGGCGGCGTCGTCCGGCTCCCGCAGGATGGAGATGGCCTTCTCGACGGCTCGCCGAGCCCTGGTGAGACGGCGCTCGTCGACGGGCAGCTCGGCGCCGCCCGCATCGATCGATTCCCGCAACCTGACGATGGCGAGGTCGGCCAACTCCTCCGCGATCTGCTCGAGCCGCTGGCGCAGATCCTCGAACTCACCGGCCATGAAGGGCCTCGTCGACGAGCTCGATCGGGTGGCGCACATCGAGGCCCGCCGCCGCCAGATGGAGGGCGCAGCCGGGGTTCGCGCTGGTGACGACAGAGGCGCCGGACCGCTCGACGGCAGTCACCTTGCGGGCACGGATGGCGGCCGCCATGGTGGGGTGCAGGGTGCTGTAGGCCCCACCGGCGCCACAGCACAGGCCGTCGTCGTCCAGCTCGACGAGGTCCACGTACGGGGCGAGCACGGTGCGGACGTGTTGGTGGGCTCGCTGCACGTGGCGGAGGTGGCAGGGGTCCTGGATCGCCACCGTCTCCGTGGGGCGCTCGCGCGGAGCCGGCAGACGATCCATCCGGGCCGCCAGCCACTCATGGACGTCCATCACCCGCGCGCTGAAGGCCGCGGCGCGGGCGGTGCCGAGCAGGTGGGCGTAGTCCTTCAGCGCCGCACCACATCCCGCCGAATCGACCACGACCGGGGCACCACCGGGCATCGAGGCCATCACCTTGGTCGCCAGCGTGGCCGCGCCGTCCGTGAGGCCGGCGTGCACGTGGAGCGCTCCACAGCACGCCCCTGAGCTCGCCGGGAGAGCCACCCCAGCACCGGTCGCTTCGATCACACGCTGCGCCGCGGCGTGCACGTGACGCTGCCACGCATCCATCACACAGCCGGTGAACAGCCACACGTCGGTGCCGCTCGGGCGCAGCTTCGGGCGCCGTACCGCCAACGGCGGGAGACCCAGCCGGCGGGGGGCCACACGAGCCCGCTGGGCCAACGCCAATGCGGTGGAGCCGGCCAGCACCGTGCGGTGGTGGCCGAGGGCGCGGTAGGCGACGCGCTGCCACCACGGCGTGAACCGTCCGGCATCGGCCAGCGCCGTTCTCGTGCCTTCCATCAGGCGACCGAAGGGCACTCCGGACGGGCAGGCCGTCTCGCACCCACGGCACTGCACACAAGCGTCCATGAACGAGACGAAGGCGTCGTCCGCCGCCGCGCCCTGCCACTGGACCTCGCGCATCGCGGCGATGCGTCCCCGGGGCGAGGCCGACTCCTCCCCCGTCACCCGGTAGGTGGGGCAGTGCGGCAGGCAGAGGCCGCAGCTGACACAGCTGGCCAGCTCGTCGTCGGCGAGGTTCAGGTCCACGAACGCCGGTCCATGACCGGGTCACGGTACCGGGCCGCGGCGAGGGTCCGAGCCGCTGCCAAGATGCGACGGTGAGCATCGAGGCTCCCCAGCCGACCAAGCCCCGGCGGCGGTGGCTGCGCTGGCTCAGCATCGCAGCCGGGGTCGTCGTCGTCCTCGGCACGTTCCTGGTCGTGCTGCCGAGCTTCGTCGACTACAGCGCGGTGTGGGCGCAGCTCACCTCGCTCTCGCTGGCGTGGGTCGTCGTGCTCACGTTCGTCACCATCCTCAACGTCGCCACCTACGGCATCAACTGGATGGTGGTGGTACCCGGCCTGCGCTACCGCCAGTCCCTCGAGCTGGCCATGGCCTCGACCGCGGTGACGAACCTCGTGCCGGCCGGTGGGGCCGTAGGCATGGGCACCAGCGTCGCGATGCTCAAGGGATGGGGGTTCACCGGCGAGACGGTGACGCGCGGGATGGTCCTGACCGGGGTGTGGAACCAGCTCGTGAACGTGGGCTACCCCGTCGTGGCCGTCGCCCTGCTCTTCCTCGTCGAGGGTGAGCGCAGCCGACCGCTCGAGACCGCTTCGCTGATCGGGCTGCTGGTCTTCGCCGGCATCGTGGTCGTCTTCGTGATGATCATGAGCAGCTCGTCGCTCGCGGTGCGGATCGGCGGCCTGTGGGACAGGGTCGCCACGCGCGTGCTCGGGTGGTTCAGGCGCGGCCCGGTGGAGGGCACCGGGCCGCGCCTGTCGGCGTTTCGCATCGGCAGCGTCGACCTCCTACGACGGCGCTGGCTCGCGCTCACGCTGGCTGAGATCGGCGGTGCCTTCACCGTGTTCCTCACGCTGCTCGCGTGCCTACGAGCGACCGGGGTGACGAGCACGCAGGTGAGCGTCGTGGAGGTGCTCGCAGCATGGTCCCTCGTCCGGCTGCTGACCGCCATCCCGATCACGCCGGGGGGCCTGGGTTTCGTCGAGGTCGGCCTCACCGCGGCCCTGGTCGGCTTCGGCGGCGACAACGCCAGTGTCGTCGCCGGGGTGCTGCTCTACCGGGTGCTCACCTTCGTGCCACCGGTGGCGCTCGGGGCGATCGCCTCGTTCACCTGGCGCCTCCACCACCCCAACGTGGCGATCGAGCCCGAGCCCGCGCCGACGTTCGGCCGCCTCGAGGAGCAGGGCCCGAAGCTGTAGCGCGCCCGACAGGCCCATCCGCGTCACCAGCGGCCGGGATCGGACAAGATGCCCGTGCCAGCCGATCCATCAGGAGAGCTCATGGCCACCACCGTCGCCCGCCGGCCAACGTCGGTCACCATCATCGGGGTCCTCATGGTCATCGCGGCCGTGCTCGAAGCGGGTGCCGGCATCTGGATGCTCGTCGCCGCCGGCAACGAGCGGCCCTATGAGAACACCGCCATCGAGGACCTGACCGACGGCCAGCTCCGTGGTGGCGCCGTCGGGCTCTTGGTCGTCGCGGTGATCTACCTCGTCCTCGCCCTCGGTGTGCTGCGCGGCATCCGGGCGGCGCGGGTGGTCGTGACGGTTCTCGCCGTGCTGGCCATCATCGGCGGCGTGTTCTCGTGGCCGGTCGGCCTCGGCGTGGTCCTCGTCAACGTGGTGATCCTCGTCATGCTCTGGCATCGCACGGCCGACGACTACTTCCGGCGCACCTGAAGGTCCGCTACACCGCCAGCGGTGAGCGGCCGGGGTTGAGCCGGCCGGTCGGGTCGAAGCTCTGCTTCAGTCGCTCGTGCAGGGTTCGGCTCGGGGCATCTGGCGCCGGCGGGACCCAGGGCTCGTCCAGGTGGGCCACACCCACGCCGACCTCGGCCACGAACCGGCCCGTGAGGTGACGCAGCGCGCCTGGTCGCAGCGACGCCCGGCCCCCGCGCGGCAGCAGCGGTGGGCCGTCCACCTCGGCCAGCTCCAACGCGAGCGCCGCCTGCTCCGCGACGTCAGCGTGGTGACCCTCCAGGCACACCCAGGTGATCGTGCCGTCCCACAGGAGCGACGCCGGGCGGTACAGCCGATCGCGCAGCACGAACGGGTCGACCTCGCCGGCGAACCAGCGACGCGTCTCAGGGAGCGGCCGGGTCCGCAAGATCACCTCGCCGAGGAAGGCCAGCGTTCCGAGCGAACCGACGAGGAGCCGGCAGACGTCGAAGCCGCTGACGTTCTTCACGGTGGGGCCACCGGCCTTCACGACGTCGCCGGTGGCCGTGACGACGCGGGCCTGCAACAGGGCGTCTCGCACCGGACCGTGGCCGAGGCGCAGGATGCCGCTGCGACCCACCGCCAGGACGCCGCCCACCGTGGCGCCAGGGTCACCGGCCAGCGTGACCTGCTGGCCCCGCTCGGCCAGGGCCGCCTGCAAGTCGGCCACGGTCGTCCCGGCGCCGCACCGCACCGTCATCTCCTCGGGCTCCAGCTCCACGATGCCGCTGGGCGCCCTCACGTCGCGCGCCCCCTCGGCGACGCCGCCGACGTCCCATTGCGTGCCGCCCCCGACGCAGGCGACCCGATCCTCGCCGGCCACCTCGGCCGCGAACGCCGTCAGATCCACGCGCCCTCGGGCAACTGCTGCAGGTCGCCGCACCGGCTGCCTTCCGGCAGGATCTTGTGAGGGTTGGCGATGCCGTCGGGGTCGAACGCGCGCCGCAGGCGGTCCTGCGCGGCGAGGTCGGCCTCCGAGAACAACAGCGGCATGAAGTCCCGCTTCTCCAGCCCGATGCCGTGCTCGCCGCTCAGCACGCCGCCCGCGGCGACGCTGGCCCGCACGATCTCCTCACCCGCGGCGTGGACGCGCTCCATCACACCCGGCTCTCGCTTGTCGAAGACGAGCAACGGGTGGAGGTTGCCGTCACCGGCGTGGAACACGTTCATGACGATCAGGTCGTGACGGTCGGCGATGTCGTAGACCGCGCGGAGCACCTCCACCAGGCGGCGGCGAGGCACCACGGTGTCGTGCAGGTAGTAGTTCGGCTTGATGCGGGCGATGGCGCCGAAGGCGTTCTTGCGGCCCTTCCAGATGAGCGCCCGCTCGGCGGCGTCGACCGCGACCCGCACGGAGCGCGCTCCGTGGGCCAGCCCGATCTCGGTGACCCGCTCGACCGACGCCTCCACGCCCGACGGGAGCCCATCCACCTCCACGATGAGGATGGCGGCGGCGTCGGTGGGGAACCCGGCGTGCACGAACTCCTCGACGGCTTTGGTGATGAGGGCGTCCATCATCTCGATGGCGGCGGGCACGATGCCGGCGGCGATGATCGCACTGACCGTGGCCGCGCCGTCGTCCACGTCGGCGAAGTCGAGCAGCATGGTGCGCACGGCGGGTGGGTTCGGCGTCAGCCGCACCGCGATCTTGGTGGCGATGCCGAGGGTGCCCTCACCGCCGATGAACGCGCCCCGCAGATCGAGGCCGCCGGGCTCGGGGTCGAGACCGCCCAGCACAGTGACCTCGCCGTCGGGCAGCACCACCTCGATGGCCAGGATGTGGGTGCTCGTGACGCCGTAGGCCAGGCAGTGCGGGCCACCGGAGTTGGTGGCCACGTTCCCACCGATCGAGCAGCTCTGCTGGCTGGACGGATCCGGGGCGAAGTGGAGACCGTGCCGCGCGACCGCCTTCGACAGGTCGAGGTTCAGCACCCCTGGTTCCACCCACGCGACACGCTCGTCGAGGTCGACTTCGAGCACCCGGTCCATCTTGGTGGTGACGATCACCACCGGCTGGTTGACCGGCACCGCTCCCCCGGCCAGCCCGGTGCCCGAACCCCTCGCCAGGAACGGACGGCCGTGTCGACGGGCGGCGCGCACGCACGCCTGCACCTCCGCGGTCGAGACGGGAAAGCACACGACGGCCGCCGGGCCGTGCATGTTGGAGGCGTCGCGCTGGTAGAGCGACAGCTCCATCGGTTCGGTGCGCACCCGGTCCGGGGCCAGCCCCGCTCGCAGCTCGGCGACCAGCGCGGCATCCGTCATCGACTGCGACGGTAGCGCCGTAGGCTGCCGCGCCATGCCTTCTCCGGTACCGGACGACCTCCACGAGTGGATCTCGTTCGAGGACCCGGACGAGGATCGCACCTGGGTGTTCGACGTGACGTTCCTGCTCTCGCGCTGGACGTGCATCTACGGCCACGGCTGCCAGGGCGTCCTGACGGGGCCAGCCCCCGAGCTGGCCCAGGGCTGCTGCAGCTACGGCGCCCACTTCATCGACGATGACGACGTGGCGCAGGTGGAAGCAGCGGCCCGGCGGCTGAGTGCTGAGCAGTGGCAGTTCCGCAAGAAGGCCCGAAAGGGTGGATGGGCCACCACGGACGACGACGACACCCGCATCACGCGCCTCGTCGACGGCGCCTGCATCTTCCTCAACCGGCCCGGCTGGCCGGCGGGAGCCGGTTGCGCGCTGCACCAGGCGGCCGCCGACGCCGGTGAGCGCCCCCTCGATTGGAAGCCCGACGTGTGCTGGCAGCTGCCGCTGCGCCTGCAGGAGCACACCGACGAGCACGGCCACGTCACCTCCACGCTGCGCGAGTGGAAGCGGCGCGACTGGGGCGAGGGCGGGCACGAGTTCCACTGGTGGTGCACCGACGACGCCAGCGCCTTCGTCGGCGCCGACACGGTGGTGGTCACGATGCGCGACGAGATCGTCGAGCTGGTCGGCGAGCCCGTGTACCAGCTCATGGCCACGCAGCTGGCCCGGCGGGCCAAGCGCACGATCCTGCCTCACCCTGCCGTGCGCCGAAGGCCGTGACCTGGCCCGGAGCCCCCAGCATCCACACGCGCCACCACGCGCACGCCCGTGCTAAGATCGCCGCATGCGCACGACGGTGGAGTTCGATGATGACACCAGCGCAGCGATCGAGCAGCTCCGCCGGGAGGCCGGGTTGGGTGTCTCCGAGGCCGTCAACGAGCTCATCCGCCGCGGCCTGATCCCGCGCCGCGACTCGTCGCCCTTTCGTCAGCAGACGCTGCGGCTCGGCCTGAGGATCGACGTGTCCAACGTCGCCGAGGCGCTCGACGTCCTCGAGGGCCACGAGGCCCGGTAGCACCGTGCTGGTCGACGCCAACATCTTGCTCTACGCCGTCGATGAAGCGAGCCCTCAGCATGAGCGAGCCAGAGACTGGTTGGAGCAGGAGCTGAACGGGTCGCGCCGGGTCGGGCTGGCGTGGCAATCGCTTGTTGCGTTCGTGCGGATCGCCACCAACCCCCGTGCCCTGGCCGAACCGCTGATGCCGGCGCAGGCCTGGCCGCTCGTCGAGGCCTGGCTGGACGCGCCGACCGCATGGATCCCTCAACCCACGACCGGCCACCGCGAGATCCTGGGGCGGCTGATCACCGAGCTCGACCTTCGGGCGAACCTGGTGCCCGATGCGGTGCTGGCGGCGCTGTGCATCGAACACGGACTGACGATGATCTCGGCCGACTCGGACTTCGCCCGCTTTACCGAGGTCCGTTGGATCAACCCCGTCGCGTAGCAGCGTGACGGTGTGGTGGTCCTCAGCCGGCGCGCTTGTTGGCCCGGCGGCGTGCGGCTTCGGGGAGAAGGCGCTTGCGGATGCGCACGGCGGTCGGGGTGACCTCCACCAGCTCGTCGTCGGCGATGAACTCGATGGCCGTCTCCAGCGTGTGGACGTTCGGCGGTGCCAGCTTCAGGCCGTCGTCGTGGGAGTGCGTGCGGATGTTGTTCTTCTCCTTGGCCCGGCACGCGTTGACCACCATCTCGTCGGTGCGGCTGTTCTCGCCCACGACCATGCCCTCGTAGAGCACATCGCCGGGACCGACGAACAGCTCGCCGCGCAGCTGGAGGTTGTCGAGCGCGAATCCCGTGGCCATGCCCAGCCGGTCGGCCACCATGGCCCCGCCCATCCGGTGGGGAAGATCCCCCGCCCAGGGCGTCCAGCCCGCATGGTGCTGGTGGAGCAACGCCGTGCCCCGGGTGGCCGTGAGCAGCAGCGACCGGAAGCCGATGAGCCCTCGCGCCGGGGCCTCGAAGGTGATGATCGTGCGGCCGATGTCGCCGGGGCACAGGTCGGTGACGCGGCCCTTGCGGGGTGCCAAGGCTTGGGTGACGGTGCCGACGTGCTCGTCGGGCACGTCGCACACACCGCGCTCGAGCGGTTCGTGACGGCGGCCGTCGATCTCCTTGGTGATGACCTCGGGCCGGCTGACCTGCAGCTCGAAGCCCTCGCGGCGCATCGACTCGATGAGCACCGCCAGCTGCAGCTCGCCTCGTCCCGCCACCTCGAGGATGTCGGGCGAGTCGGTCTCCTCCAGCCGGATGGAGACGTTGCCGAGGATCTCGCGCTCCAGCCGCTCTCGCAGGTGGCGCGACGTGAGGTACCGACCTTCCTTGCCCGCGAGGGGCGAGGTGTTGACACCGAACGTCATGCTCAGGACCGGCTCGTCGACCGTCAGCCGGGGCAGCGCCACCGGGGCGTCGGCGGCCGCGATGGTGTCACCGATCTCCACCTCGGGGAAGCCGGCCACGACGAACAGGTCGCCCGCTGACAGCTCGTCCACCTCCTCGCGGCCGATCCCGCGGAAGGCCATGAGGTGCGACAGCCGCCGGCGCAGCGGTGCCTGACCTTCGCTGAACTCCTCCTCCAGCAGTGCGACCTGCTCGCCGCGGCGCAGGACGCCGTTCACCACGCGACCGATGGCCAGGCGGCCCAGGTAGTCGCTGGCGTCGAGGTTGGTGACGAGGGCCTGGAGCGGCGCATCGGCGTCGCCCGCGGGTGCGGGCACGGTGGCGAGCACCGTGTCGAGCAGGGCGGCAACGTCGTCGTCGGTGGCCGGCATGCCGACACCGGTGATGGTGCGCCCTTCGCGGGCGATGGCGGACACGACGGGGAACCCGAGCTGCTCGGCATCGGTGGCCAGGTCCATGAAGAGCTGCTCGATCTCTTCGAGCACCTCCTCCGAGCGAGCGTCGCCCCGGTCGACCTTGTTGATGACCACGACCGCCGGTAGCTGGAGCGCGAGCGCCTTCGACAGCACGTAGCGGGTCTGCGGCAAGGGCCCTTCGGCCGCGTCGACGAGCAGCAGTACACCGTCGACCATCGTCAGCGCCCGCTCGACCTCGCCGCCGAAGTCCGCGTGGCCCGGCGTGTCGACGAGGTTGATCCGAACCCCCCGCCACTCGATGGACGCGGCCTTGGCGAGGATGGTGATCCCCCGCTCGCGCTCTTGGTCGTTGGAGTCCATGACGCGCTCGACGAGCGCCTGGTGCGCACCGAACACGCCGGTGGCGCGCAGAAGCGCGTCGACGAGGGTGGTCTTGCCGTGGTCGACGTGGGCGACCAGGGCAACGTTGCGGAGGGGAGGGCTGTTCACGATGTCCTTCGGTGGGGCCGCTGAGGGGCGGCACCCCCGGTCCTAGCGGTCGTCGTCTTCGTCGTCGTCTTCGTCGAAGGTGACGCCGTACTTCTCCGCGAGCGCGGCGTACTCGTCATCTTCGGTCTTGGTGGGGCTGTCGGTGTCGCGCGGGGCGAAGCCGCCGAACGCTTCCGGCCCAGACTGCTTCAGCTTTCGCGCTTCCTCGAAGCGACGATGGCGACCCTTCTTCACGGTAGGGCTCCGGGGGTTAGTGGTGTGACATTACGATTGAGTGTAGCCGGTGGCCTCTCAGGACAGGCGGAGGAGGCGCAGCTGGCCACTCGGCTCGAAGGCGATGGCTGCCTCCCCGGCGACGAGGCGTTTCACGTCATCTCCGAGCACCTCGGCTCGCCAGCCGGCCGCCAGGCGGGCGTCGGGGGCGCCGCTCAACAGCTCGACGAGGTCCGACCGGGTGGCCACCAAGGTGGTGTCGAGACGCTCGTCCTTGGCCAGCTGGGCCACCCAGGCCGAGACCAGCGTGACCGCGGGCCGCAGACGGCGCTCCAGGTCCCCGCCGGCATCGTCGGTGCGCAGCGTGGTGGTGTCGGCCACCCCTTCGGCCACCGCATCGAGCAGCTCCTGGAGGACGGGAGCGCGGAGGTGGCGGTCCTCGACGCCGCGCACGGCCCGGAGCTGCTCGGCCGAGTGGGGCGGGCGCTGTGCGATGCCCAAGATGGCGAGGTCCGACAGGATGAAACGACCCGGCAGGTCCTGGCGGGCGGCGCGGCGATCGCGCCAGGCCGCTACGGCCCGGGCCACGTTGCGCGCCCGGCCCCGCAGGGTGCGGAGATCCTTCAGGCGCAGCCATGCATCGAGCGCATCCCCGGGGCCGGTCGGGCGGGTGCGAAGCTCTTCGCACTCGGCCAGCGCCCAGTCGAGCCGGCCGAGCTCGTCGAGCTGGGCGACGAGGCGACGGTGGAGCTCGAGCAGGTGGTCGACGTCGGAGGCGGCGTAGAGGAGCTGGTCACGCGTGAGCGGGCGCCGCAGCCAGTCGGACAGACGGTCGGCCTTGGGCAACGGCAAGCCAAGCTCGGCGGCGATGAGGTTGGCCAGCGACGGCGTCGCATGGCCGACGAAGCACGCCGCGAGCTGGGTGTCGAACAGGCGAGCAGGGAGGGTGCCACATGCTCGCGCCAACACCTCCAAGTCCTGCTGGGCGGCATGGAGCACGGCCAGGCCCGGCCCGTCGAGCAGGGCGGCGAGTGGCGCCACGTCGACCGCGAGCGGGTCGATCAGGGCGGTGGTGTCACCCCAGTTCAGCTGCACCAGGGCCAGCTGCGGGTAGTAGGTGCGTTCCCGGTGGAACTCCGTATCGAGGGCATAGGCGGGCGCGGCGGACGCAGCCTCCACGACCTCGGCGAGGGATACGTCGTCGTCGACCCACCTGGCCTCGGGACTCACGCCGGCTGCTCGCCCACCACGACGTCGCGGCCGCTCTCGATCCAGGCCAACATGCCCCCCTCGATGTTCACGGCATCGAAACCGTTGGCGATGAGGTACTCGCAGGCGGCGAGGCTGCGAGCACCGGAACGACAGACGACGAGCACCTCCGCCCGTGCCGGAAGCTCGCCGAGGCGATCGGGCACGTCGTTCAGGGGAACCAGGACCGCACCCGAGACGTGGCCGGCGGCGTATTCGTCGGGCTGGCGCACGTCGACGAGGAGGGCCCCGGCGGCCAGCCGCACCGCCAGCTCATCGACGGTGATCTCGGTGATCGACATGGTCGCAGGCTATCGGGGCAGGTCACCGGGCCGGTTCGCGTTGTGCAGCACGGACGGGTCGGCCACGGTGACCTCGGCGACGACGAGGCCGTCCAGCGAGCGGTGGACGGCGCGCTCCCCCGCGTCGAAGGCCGCCGCCAGAACGGGGAGGCAGCGGACCCGCCGCCACGCGGCATGGAGTGGCTCGAGGCGGTCCGTGCGCACCATGGCGGCGTCGTGACCGCCTACGGCCTCCAGCACGAGCCTGATGGCCGCGGGGTCGGCAAAGGGCAGGTCGCAGGCCAGGACGACGGCGATGTCATCGGTGGCGGCCCCGAGGGCGGTCAGGAGACCCGCCAGCGGACCCTCGCCGGGGTGCTCGTCGGCAACGGCACGGTCGAAGCCGAGCGCCGTCAGCCGCGCGAGATCGCCGCCCACGGCGATGACCTCCGCCGCACCAGCGGCCCGCAAGGCATCGGCGGCGATGGCCGCCATCGGCCGGCCCCCCACCTCCACGAACGCCTTGTCCTGGCCCATGCGCCGGCTCCGGCCACCCGTGAGGACCGCGCCCGAGAACGCCTCCACCTTCAACCGCCGTAGTTCATGCGGGTGTCCTCCATCCGCAGCACCGGTGTGTCCTCGATGGCGCGGAACCCGGCGTCGACGATCTCGCCCAGGAACAGCGTGTGGCCACCGCAATCGACAGCCTGGTGGACGGTGCAGTCGAGGTAGGCGACCGCCTGGGCCAGGATCGGTGCGCCGGTCACGCCATCGACGTACAGGAACCCGTTGAGCGTTCGCGCCGCCAGGTCCACCTCGACCGGCTTGGTGAACTTGCGCACGATGGCGCGCTCCTCCCGGTCGATCAGGCACAGGCTGAAGACCTGCCCTGTGGTGACGAGCTCGTGGGTGTAGGCCTCCTTCTCCACGCCGATCGCCAACAGCTTCGGCTCGTTGCTCACCTGGGTGGCCCAGTTCAGCGTCATGGCGTTGCGCCGCTCGGCGCCGTCGGTGGAGCCGACCACGTACAACCCGCTCGGCATGGTCCAGAGCACGCGGCGGCGTAACCGGTCGTACTCGTCACGCCCCTCCTCGGTGTCAGATGCCGACGGCGGGAACGGACCCACCGGTCCACTGCCTCCTGGCTTGGCCATGGTTGGCACCGTAGGCGAGCGGTGATCGCCGACGTCGCCAGCGCGGACCGGGCATGATGTTGCCCGATGCGCAAGCTCCTGGTCCTGCTCGCTCCGATGACCGTCGCCCTCGCCTTGGCGGCCTGCGGTGGTTCCGACACCGAGAACGTGGAACCGATCGGCCCCACGACGAGCGGCGCGGGCAGCACGCTCCCCGCCGTCGACTCGAAGGTGTACGAGGGCTCGGGCGACCAGACCATCCAGATCGTGCCACCCGTGCCCAACACTCCGTTCGTGGCCACCCTCACGAACGCTGTGGCCGGCCCGTTCATCGTCGACAGCCTCGACAACGCGGGCGTGGCCATCGACAACCTCGTCGACACCATCGGGGTGTACACGGGCACCGTGCCCGTCGACTTCAACCCGTCGCTCGCCAAGACCGGGGGCCTGCAGATCCAGGCACCCGGAGCCTGGACCGTCGAGCTGAAGGCGCTGCGGAGCCTGCCCACCTTCACGACCGACTACTCGGGTACCGGCGACGGCGTCGTGGTCTACAACGGCGAGCGCGGCAACGCCACCTTCGCCCGTACGGGGAAGGGCCCCGTCGTCGTCACCGTCTACCCGAGCCTGGACGGTGGCCTGCCCGACACGCTCGTGAACGACAAGGACGACGTCCAGACCGAGGTTCTGATCCCCAGCTCTGGCGTCGTGCAGGTCCAGACCGAGGGTCCGTGGTCGTTCGCCCCCGCCGGCTGACACCGGGGAGGTAGCGATCAGACGGCGCCAGTTCGAGCAGCAGCTGCGCGACCTGCTGAGGGCGCCGGTGGAGGGATGGAGCGACGCCGAGAAGGCCGACCTCGTCCGTCGTCACGCGGAAGCGCTCGTCGCGGACAGCGCGCACCATCGGTTCGCCGTGCACTTCGAGCCATTCGTGCCGGGAAGGCGCCCCGACGACGAAGCGGCCTACCCAGGTCTCGGGTCCAGCGAGCAGGTTGGCCTCTTCAATCCGCGGCGCTCACCGAGCGATCGCGTGAAGCTCCTCGTGCGCTGCTACTCGGACGGTCGCCTCGTCCGTGGCATGCCGTCGAGGGCCACCGTCACGGCGACGATCGAGGCCATCGATGACGCAGGGCTGACCCTCAGCGCCGTCGCTGGTTGGACGCAGCGTGATGTCACCAGGCTGCTCGTGCCCCTAGGCCGAGAAGCCGAGGACTCCCCGGCCGACGTCACGCTGCGCGCTCTGGAGCTCGACCTCGACGTCAACGAGGTGTTCGCGCCGCCGGATCCTGATCTGGTCGAGGGCCACCTTGGGTTCGCCACGCTCTTCCACGGGCGGTTCCGGGTCATGCTCGACGTCGAGGTCGATGGCGCCCGGATCGCCGGTGACGAGCTCCTCGTCGACATCTACAACGAATCGCTGTTCGGCTCGCTCTACCAGCGCATGATCGATGTGCTCGTGACCTACGACACCGAGCGTCAGGCGCGAGGTGCCGGCGGCGGTGACCTGCCGATCTCGAGCCACCCGTGGTTTCCCGTGCTCTGCATCGGCATCCAGAAGTCCCGGCTCTACATGGCGTCGATCGCCTCCGACCTCGTGGAGCAGAAGCGGGCGCTCACCGACCCAGGGTGGCTCCTGCGGATCGGGCTCTACCTCGAGTTCCTGACGTGCCTCGGAGTCGCCGAGGCGGTGCGCGACACGATCGACATCCTCACTCCCATGGAACGCCACCAGTTCGAGCACGCCGCCCCGCACGCCGAGATCCGAGCTCGCATCGACATCGCTGCGTGGCAATCGGTGTGGCGGCTCCGCAAGATCAGCTTCAGCCGGAGAGGCACGGTGGGGGCCGCCAACCTGTTGCGGAAGAAGAACGCCATCTTTGGCTTCCTCCTGGCCCACCACGAAGATCTCAAGCACGCCATCGAGCTGGCCGGCCCGAACCTCCACAACGCCCAAGAGACGTGGCACCGTGTCTATCGCGACGCCGAACGAGCGGTGCTGCAGATGAACCAGGATGCGTTTCCCGAGCTGCTCGAGCTGCCCTCCGTCGCACGCGAGTTCGCGCTGTGGCACGAGAGCGGCAGCCTGGCCGGGACGCGCCTGGCTCCCCGCCAGCTCACCGAGATCTTCGGCGACCAGGACGGCGTCTACCCGTCCGCGAGCCGCCACTACCGGGCGTCGATGAATCACGTCGCGTCGTGGGCGCTCGCCAACGGTCTCATGGAGTACACAGGGACGGACTGCATCCCCCCGTCGGCCAGCTTGCTGGAAGCGCACATCTCGAACCGGCCGTCGATGTTCGCACGACTCCAGTGGCGTGACGGCTTCGCGGGTCCGCTCGACGTCTACCACGAAGCGCCGGAAGGACTCGTTGTCGACCGCGAGGCCGCACTCGACAGCCTCCAGCACGTCGGGCTGCTCTCGGCGCTGACGGTCGACGAGCTTCGCTCGCTGGCCGAAGGCGTGCGGCCCATCACGCTCGGCCATCTGGAGCGCATCATCATCCAAGGCCGCGAGGGGTCGTCACTCTTCATTCTCCACGACGGCACGCTGGAGGTCATCGCACGCGACGGCGGCCGCGAGCGGCAGCTGGCTCTGCTCAACCCGCCGGCCGTCGTGGGTGAGCTCGCCTTCCTGCTCGACGAGCCCAGAAGCGCCACTGTTCGCGCCCTCGAGCAGGCCGTCGTCCTCGAAGTCAGCGCAGCGCGGCTGCGCCCGCTCGTCGAGGACCGCCCGGCGCTGCTCGACGCGTTGACGGCGCTCCTCGATGAGCGGCGCCGTAAGAACTCAGAACCCATCTCCTCGGCAGGCCTGCGCGACCGCATCCGACGGGCCATCTTCGCCGGCTGAGCTCGCTGCGGCCGGCGGTGCGTTGGCCGATCAGCAGCCCGCTCGGCACGACCCCGCCACCTCCTCGACGACCACACGGCCCCGGACGAGGCCCCCGACCACTCTGTCCCATTCGTGGACCGGGATGATCACCGACTCCAACCCTCCCGAGGCGACAAGATGTCGCCGATGTCGGTGCGCTGGTTCTGGTTCGTGCTCGGTGGCTTGACCGTGGTCGTCGCCCTCCTCGACGCGGTCGGCACGCTGGTCACCACGCGCTCGCGCAAGGGCAAGTGGTGGCCGACGAACTGGTTCTACCGGGTCTCCTGGAAGCTGTGGCGCCGCATCGGCCTGCGCATGCGCGACGAGGACCGTCGCGAGCAGGCCTTCACCGCGTACGGTCCGCTGTCGCTGCTCTTCCTGCTCGTCATCTGGGTCGGCCTGGAGATCATCGGTTGGGGTCTCGTGTGGTTCGGCATGCGCGAGCAGTTCAACGGCATCGGCTCGTTGGCGGACGGCTGGTACTTCGCCGGGGTCAACTTCTTCACCGTCGGGTTCGGTGACATCGTGCCGGTCGAGACCCCGGCCCGCATGCTCGTCATCGTCGCCGCCTTCACCGGCATCACCACCTCCGCGCTGGTGATCGGCTTCCTGCCGACGCTCTACGGCGCCTACAGCCGGCGGGAGCAGCAGCTGCTGCTGCTGGACGACCTGTCCGGCCGCTACGTCACGCCCATCGGGTTGATCGACGCCTACGCGTCACCCGGCGATCTCAGCGAGCTGTATCGACTCCTGCAGGACTGGGAGCGTTGGGTCGCCGACGTCATGGAGAGCCACACCGCGTACCGGATGCTCGTGCTGTTCCGCTCCCGCCGGACCGGCCAGTCGTGGCTCATGGCAGTGGGCATCTTGACGGACACCGCCGTCACCCTGATGGCCACCGTGCGCGGTGCGGGTGAGCGCGAAGCCCTGTTGTTCTACCGCCGGGCCACCGAGCTGCTGGCCACCCTCGCCGGGCAATTCCGGAGCCATGGCGGCACCGGTGCTTTCGACGAGCTCGATGAAGCCGACTTCCGGGAGCGCTACGACCACCTCGTTCGGCTCGGCTTCGACCTGCGCCCGTTCGACCTCGCCTGGGATGCGATCCGCCAGCTGCGCTCCGGCTACATCCCGCACCTCGCCGGGCTGACCGAGGCGCTGCTCGCACCCACGCGGTATCGAAACCCGGAGGTGCTGTACCCAGAGGTGCTGGCCCGCCTGGCCACGGAGGCAGAGGAGGACGGCACCGACGACGGCGACCTCGACCAGACCCAGTCCTAGCGACCTCTTGGCTCGGTCGGGTCGCACTGGGCCAAGAAGGTGGCGCAGCGGTCGGCCTCGTCCGCCTCGCCGATGCGGGCGGCGGTGTCGCCCAGCCCTCGGAGGGAGCGCAAGAAGCCGTGGTTCTCGGCGTAGGCCCACGGCACGTAGCCGGTGCCCCGCCAACCGTTGGCCCGCAGGCGATCGAGGCCTCGGTGGTAGCCGACGCGGTAGCAGGCGTACGCCTCGGCGTCGTCCCGGGCGAGGTCGCCCAGGGTCGCCCACGCCACGAGACATCGCGGCCAGCGGGCGGCCACGCGGGCCACGGCATCACGGCGACCCTCGTCGGGCTGGCCGAGCGCCTCCTGCAGCGCGGCGAGTGCCAATTCGGGCTCGGCATCGAGCACGGTGATCGGCGGGCCGGAGGTCGACAGGTTGACGGGCTTCGCGTCGGACATGCACCGGAGCGTACGGAACCCCCGGGTAGGTTCCGCGCCGTGATCGCCGTCGAGCTCGAGACCGTCCGCAACGTGGCGCTCGTCGCTACCGTTGCCGTCGTCGTCCTGGCCGTCGTGCTCGCGCTCACGATCAAGGCCATCCTGGGCAAGCTCGTGGCCATCGCGATCCTCGTCGGCGTCGGCTTCGTGCTGTGGAGCAGCAGGGCCGACGTCACCAAGTGCGTCGCCGAGGTGCAGGAAGCCATCGGAACGGGTGGGCCGCCGGCCACCTGCACCTTTCTCGGCGTCGAGATCGACGTGCCGCTGACCGGTTGACTCGGCCACCGGTCAGCGCCGTGCGTCGGCCCGCTCGACGGCGCGCTCGACCAGCGACGCGAAGGCGTCGGGATGGCTGAGATGCGCGCCGTGGCCGGCGCCGTCCACGACCATCAGCTCGGCGCCGTCAACGCGCTCGACGATCCAGCGCACCGCCGGCGGATGGTGGTCGCGCGAGCGAGTGCCATGACCGCCGACCACGGGCACGGTCACCTCCCATGGCTCCCACGGCGCCAGCGTCTGCACGTCGACCATCTCCCCCACCAGCGCGTGCCCTTCCGCGCGGCGGGCGACCTTGGTGCGCTCGGGCAACCGCTCCCAGACCTCGTCGCCCAGGAGACGCCGGAGGAACTGCTCGGCTGCTTCCTCCGGGCCGCCCTCTCGGCCAGCGGCGACCGCAGCCACACCGGCGGTCGTCCCCGGCCACCACGGCTGCCACGGCAGCGGCGTCTCGTAGAACACCACGCTGCGAACGATGTCCGGTCGCTGCGCGGCTGCGGCGAGGGCGACGTTGCCGCCGTAGCTGTGGCCGACCACGACCGCCGGACGGCCGGCCATGACGGACACCAGATCGTTGACGTGGGTGGCGCAGCCGTACGGCCCCGGCACCGCCCGCGACCGCGCGTAGCCACGCCGGTCGTAGCGCACCACCCGGTACCGGTCGTCGAGCCGGCGGGCCACCTTGGCGAAGCCCGTCGAGCGGTCCATCGTGCCGTGGACGAGCACGACGACGGGGCCATCCTCAGGCCCCGACTCGTCGACGAACAGCGCGCCGGCGTCCCCGTCGTCGGCCCCCCCCGGCCCGCTCACCCGATGCGCACGATGCGCAGCACGTCGGTTGCGCCGTCGCTCCACATCGGCGAACCGGCCAGGACGACCACGAGGTCGCCGGTGGCGACGTAGCCAGCAGCCGCGGCCGCTTCCACCGAATACCAGACGAGGTCGTCGATGGTCTCGTAGGCGTCGACCATCAGCGGCAGGACCCCCCAGGACAGGGTGAGCTGGCGGACGGTCCGCTCGTTCGGGCTGACCGCCACCAGGCGGGCCGGAGGCCGGTACCGGGCCGCCGCTCTGGCCGTCAGCCCGCTGCGGGTGGTGCACACGATGGCCGCGGCCCCGATGTCATCGGCCGCCTGCCACGCGGCGTGGGTGACGGCCTGCGTCACCCGCGTCGGGTCCTCGAGGGTGAAGCCGCGCTGGACCCGTCCCAGGCGGTTACCCCACTGGAGGTAGTTGGCCTCGGCCTCGGCTCGCTCCGCGATGCGACTCATCGTCTCCACCACCGCGACGGGATCGCGGCCGATGGCCGTCTCGCCCGACAGCATCACGGCGTCGGTGCCGTCGAACACCGCGTTGGCCACGTCGCTCACCTCGGCCCGCGTTGGTGCGGTCGACGAGATCATCGACTCGAGCATCTGGGTGGCGGTGATGACAGGAACGCCCGCCTCGACGCACGCCCGGATCACGTGCTTCTGCACGTGGGGCACGTCCTCCAGCGGGCGCTCGATCCCGAGGTCACCCCGCGCCACCATCACGGCATCGGCGACACCGAGGATGGCGCTGAGGTTCGCGACGGCCGGGTCCGTCTCGATCTTGGCCACGATCATGGGAGGGTCGGTACCGGCCGCGCTCCGGACGAGCTCGAGGTCGAGGGCGCTGCGCACGAAGGACACCGCGACGAAGTCCACGCCGGCCTCGACGATCACGCTCAGCAGCTGGAGGTCCTGCTCGGTGGGTGACGTGAGCCGGAGGCGCTCGGAGGGCAGGTGCACGCCCGGCCGGCCCAGGAGGCGTCCGCTGGTGAGCACGATGGTGTCGGCCCCGTCGGCGTCGACGGCGACGACCTCCAGCGTGATGGCGCCGTCGCCGAGGATCACCTTGTCGCCGACCGCGAGGTCGTCGGCCAGCGTTGCGTAGTCGACCGTGATGGTGTCGGCGGTGCATGCGGCGTCGCCGGCACGCAGCCGCATGCCGTTGCCGGCGCTGAGGTGCACGCCACCGTCGGGGAACGGGCCGGACCGGATCTTGGGGCCAGGCAGGTCGGCGAGCACCCCGACGGCGCGTTCGAGCTTCAAGGCGGCGGCACGGATGTCGGACAAGCGCACGAGGTGGTCGTCGATGCTGCCGTGGCTGAGGTTGAGGCGGAACACGTCGACCCCGGCCGTGATGAGGCGCTCCAGCTGCTCGGGCCCCTCCGACGCCGGACCGACGGTGGCGACGATCTTCGTGCGGCGAGCCATGCCCCGTATATTGGCCGCTCGCCGCTATGGAGCTCTTGCTGATCCGCCACGCCCTCCCCGTCCGCCGAGAGCTCGACGAGGGTCGAGCCGACCCCGAGCTGGCCGACGATGGCCTCGCCCAAGCCGCTCACCTGGCCCGCTACCTGGAGACCGAGCGGATCGACGCGGTGTACGCCAGCCCCATGCGGCGGGCCCACCAGACCGCCGAACCCCTGGCGGCGTCACAGGGCGTCGACGTGGTCCTGGAGGAGGGTGTGGCCGAGTACGACCGCGACGCCTCCTGGTACGTGCCGGTGGAGGAGCTGAAGGCGGCCAACGATCCGCGTTGGCAGGAGATGCTGGACGGCACGTGGCACGCCAGTCTCGATGTCGACCCGTTCCAGTTCCGAGACACCGTGAGTGGCGCCATCGAGGCGATCATCGCCGCCAACCCGTCCCGCAAGGTGGCCGTCGTGTGCCACGGCGGCGTCATCAACGCGTACCTGTCGCGCATCCTCGACCTCGGCGACCCGACCGGCTTCTTCTACCCGAACTACACCTCCATCCACCGGGTCATGGCCGCCCGCTCGGGCGAGCGCAGCATCCTCACGCTCAACGAGACGTCGCACCTGCGCGGCACCGGGCTGCCCGTCGGCCTCAACAGCTGATCGCCCGATGAACACTGAAGCTCCCGATCTCGCTGCGGCTCGGGCGCTCTGCGACTACCTCGCCGCCTCTCCTTCGCCCTACCACGCCGTGGCCGAGGCGACCGCGCGGCTCGACGCGGCGGGCTTCGAGCGCCTCGACGAGGTGGCGCCCTGGGCCGACGCCACCGGCGGCCGCTACGTCGTGCGGGGCGGCGCGCTCATCGCCTGGCACGCGCCGCCCGGCCTAGCGCCCCACGCCGGCCTTCGCATCGTGGGGGCCCACACCGACTCGCCGAACCTGCGGGTGAAGCCCCGGCCCGACACGGGCGCCGTCGGCTGGCGCCAGCTGGGCGTCGACGTCTACGGCGGCGCCCTCGTGAACTCCTGGCTCGACCGTGACCTGGGTCTGTCGGGGCGGGTGGCTCTGGCCAATGGCGACACCCGCCTCGTGCGCGTCGAGCGACCGTTGCTGCGGGTGGCCCAGCTTGCCGTGCACCTCGACCGCGAGGTGAACGACAAGGGTCTGGTGCTCGACCGTCAGCAGCACCTCGCGCCGATCTGGGGCCTCGGCGACCCCCGCGAGGGGGACTTCGCCGCGTTCCTCGCGTCCGAGCTGGGTGTGGCCGCTGACGACGTCGTGGCCTGGGACGTCATGCTCCATGACCTATCCCCGGCGTGCCTGCTCGGCCTCGACGACGAGCTGCTCGTCTCTGCTCGCCTCGACAACCTGTTCTCGTGCTGGAGCGCGCTGACCGCGCTGACCGCCACGGCCGGCGAGGACCGCACCGTCGTCGCTGCCATCGCCTTGTTCGACCACGAGGAGATCGGCAGCGAGTCCACCACGGGGGCGGCCGGTCCCTTGCTGGCCACGGTGGTCGAGCGGCTGGTGGTGGCACGCGGTGGCTCCCGAGACGACCTCCTCCGGGCCCTGGCCGCGTCGGTCGTCGTCTCCGCCGACATGGCCCACGCCGTGCACCCGAACTACCCGGAGCGGCACGAACCGAGCCATCGGCCGCTCCCAAACCACGGCCCGGTCATCAAGGTGAACGCCAACCAGCGCTACGCGACCGACGCATCCACCCAGGCCGTGTTCGTGCGGGCCTGCGAGCAAGCGGGCGTGCCGTGGCAGGTCTACAGCCACCGCAGCAACCTGGCCTGCGGCTCGACCATCGGCCCGATCACGGCGGCCCGCCTGGGCATGCCCGTCGTCGACGTCGGCTGCGCGCAGCTCTCGATGCATTCAGCCCGGGAGATGGCCGGCAGCCACGACCCGGCGCTGCTGGTTGCGGCGCTGGAAGCGTTCCTGGCGCCGGCCCAGGGCTAGCACCATGCCAGGCAAGTCACCGCCCTGCGCGAACCCGTGCCGATCAGGCCAGCAGATGGAGCTTCCATGAAGCAGCGGATGCTTGGAAGGGCCGAGATCCACGTCAGCCAACTCGGGCTCGGCGGGCTGTTCACATCGTCGTTCGGTCCTGGCTGAAGTCGATGCCCCGCTGGTCGTCTCGACGAAGCTCGGCGGCCGCCCGCAACCGTTCGAGCCGCAGGACAACAAGCAGTGGCCGCGGCCGGCGGACGTGCTTGCGCGGCTCTGTGGGATCGCAGCCATGGTGCCGTTTCGTCCGTTCGAGGAGCCGACGATCCTGCCGCTCGACAAGCCGCGTACGCATTACGGCCCCGGCATAGCCAACCTGGGCGCAGGCGTTCCCGTCGGATGGCCGTGACCGACGGCGCGCTGCTTGTACGGCGCATCCGCGCACCGCCGACGAGTGGGCTCAGGTGCCGGCCGCAACCTGGGCCGCGTCGAACAGCTCTTGCAGCCGTTCGTGGAGCAAAGCCGTCAGCTCGTTGATCTGGGAGCGCTGCACGCGCCCCGACTCGCTTCGTCGCGGCGCGATCGGCTCGCCGATGAGGACGACCACCTTGCGCGGGTAGATCCACTTCGACCCTTTGGGCATCACCTTCGCGGACCCGCCGATCCCGACCGGCACGATCGGCGCGCCGGACTTCAGCGAGAGGTACGCGGCGCCGTCGAACAGTGGCTGGACGATCGGCCCGCTCTTGCGCTCGCCCTCCGGGAACACCACGAGTGGCTCGCCCGCCCCCAACACCTCGAGGCACCGCTTCATGGCCTCGAGGTCGACCGTTCCGCGGCTCACGGGGAACGCCCCGAGCGAGGAGAAGACCCAGCCGGCGGCGCGGTTCGTCCACAGCGAGTCCTTGCCCATGTACCGCATCCGGCGGCGGGTGACGACGGACGAGATGGGCGTGTCGACGTTCGACCGGTGCACCGGGGCGAGGATGAACGCCCCGGTCTTCGGTACCCGTTCCGCTCCGACCAGGCGCAGCCGCGTCCACGAACGGGTGGCACCCACCACAAAGGCCCGAACGAAGACGTAGAACGCCTTGGAGGCTGCGGACTGGCTGGCGAACCGGGTCTGGACCTTCGTCACCCGAGCAAGTCCATGATCTCGTCCACGATGTCACCGACCTCGCGGTCGGTCGTGTCGATCACGACGGCATCGTCGGCCTCCAGCAGGGGCGCGTGCTCCCGGCCCTGGTCGCGGGCGTCGCGCTCGGCGATGGCGGCAGCGACCTCCTCGTACGCAAGGTCGGACACCTCCTTGTGCCGACGTTGGGCGCGTACGTCCGACGAGGCCGTCAGGTAGAGCTTCAGCTCGGCGTCCGGGAACACCACCGACCCGATGTCGCGCCCCTCGATCACCCCGCCGCCGTGCTGGTTGGCCCACTCGATCTGGCGGCTGCGGAGCTCGGAGCGAACCTCCGGGTTGGCCGCCACCGCGCTGACGGCGCGGGTGACCTCAGGCCCGCGGATCTCGAGGGTGGCGTCCATGCCATCGACCGTCACCTGGTCGAGGCCGACGTGCAGCTCCAGCTCGCGGGCGAGGTGGCCAACAGGGGCGGCGTCCTCCGGATCGATGTCACGCCGCAGTGCGGCAAAGGCGACGCCGCGGTACATGGCGCCCGTGTCCAGGTAGTGCAGCCCGAGCCGCTCAGCCAGCGCCTTGGCCACGGTGGACTTTCCCGCCCCAGCGGGGCCGTCGATCGCGATCACCCTCATCGGGAGCTCATCCTGCCCCACTCGCGAGCATGGAGGCCCACAACGCCGCGAAGCCCGGCAACGTCTTGGCCGTCGTGGCCACGTCGTCGACCACGACCCCAGGGACACGCAGGCCGATGACGGCGGCCGCGGTGGCCAGCCGGTGGTCGTCGTAGGTGTGGAACAGCCCACCATGGAGCATCGCCGGGCGGATGACGAGCCCGTCGTCGGTCTCGGCCACGTCCCCGCCCAGCCCGTTCAGCTCGCGGGCGATGGCGGCCAGGCGGTCCGTCTCGTGGGAACGGAGGTGGGCGATGCCGCGAAGGCGCGACGGCCCGTCGGCGAGGGCGCAAGCGGCCGCCAGCACGGGCGCCAGCTCGCCCACCGCGTGGAGGTCGGCGTCGAGCCCTTGCACGTCGCCGAGGCCCACCAAGGTGAGACCGTCGTCGTCCAGGGCGCACACCGCGCCCATGGCCGCCAGGAGGTGGCGGAGCTGGTCACCGGGCTGGGTGGTGGTCGTGGGCCAGCCCGGGATGGTCACGCGGCCAGCGGTGACCAGGGCGCCAACCAGGAACGGGGCGGCGTTCGAGAGGTCGGGCTCGACGACCCAGTGACGAGCGCCGACCGGACCGGGCGCGACCGCCCATCGATCGACGATCGTGTCGTCGACGTCGACACCCGCGTGGCGGAGCATCGCCACGGTCATGGCGATGTGGGGTTGGGACGGCACGGGTGGGCCGCGATGAGCGACGGTCACACCGCGCTCGAAGCGGGCCCCGGCGAGCAGCAGCGCGCTGACGAACTGCGACGACGCCGACGCGTCGATCTCGACGATCCCCCCGGCGAGGCCACCGTGACCGCGCACGACGAGGGGGAGGGCGCGGCGCCCACCGTCGTCCAGGTCGGCTCCGAGGTGGCGCAGGGCTTCGACCACTGGGCCGAGCGGGCGTTCGCGGGCACGAGGATCCCCGTCGAAGCCGACGTCGCCATCGGCCAGCGTGGCCACCGGCGGCAGGAAGCGCATCACCGTACCGGCGTTGCCGACGTCGACCGCGGCTGGGCCCCGCAGCGCAGCCGGGGTGACCGACCAGCCGCCATCGGCGACGTCGTCGATCCCCACGCCCATGGCCCGCAACCCCTCGGCCATGAGCTGGGTGTCGCGGGCACGCAAGGGTGCTTCGATGGAACCCGGACCGTCGGCCAGGCCAGCCAGCACCAGCGCGCGGTTGGTCATCGACTTCGACCCGGGAAGCTCGACAACCGCCTCCACCGGGCCGAGCGCGACGGGTGCGGCCCAGGGATCGATGCCCACTAGTCGAGCCGCCGGACGCCCGGCTTGAAGCCACGCGCCAGTAGGCCGCCCCGGAACAGCTCGCTCATCCCCGCCTCGATGAGCAGGAACAGGATGCCCTTGTCGCCCTCGGCCGAGTGGATCACCTCGAAGTCCGCGATGTTGACCCCCAGCTCAGCGGCCAGGGTGAACACCTCGGCGGCCGCCCCGGCGCGGTCGGGGATGGGGATGCGGACCTCGGCCAGATCCTGCGGCCGGGCCACCCGCGACGGCAGGTTGGCCCTGGCGGCGCGCGCCCGGGTGAGGGTGGCGAGCAGCGCGTCGCGGTCGTCAGTGGCCACGATGCCCCGCATCGAGACGAGCTCGGCGATGAGGCCGTCGAGCGCGCCGACGATGGCGTCGCGGTTCTCGGCGCAGATGTCCGGCCAGATGGCAGGGTGGCCCGATGCGACGCGGGTCATGTCCCGGAAGCCACCGGCGGCGAGGCGCAACAGCGCGGCGTGCTCCTCGGCCCGCTGGTCGGCCAGGGTCATGAGCGACGCCGCGGCGAGGTGAGGGACATGGCTCACCACGGCCACGAGGGCATCGTGACGTTCGGCGGGCAGCGCCACCACCTCCGCCCCGAGCGAGGAGACCACCGAGGCGACCGCGCCGAACACGGCATCGGTGCTGGTGGCCGTGGGCGTGAGCACCCACACCGCCCCTTCGAACAGCTCGGCATCGGCGCCGTCGAGGCCATCCAGCTCGGAGCCGGCCATCGGGTGGCCGGCCAGGAACCGGGCGTCGTCGACCGCCAGCACCACTGGTCCCTTCACGCTGCCCACGTCGGTCACGAGTCCCGTCGTGGTGCTCAGGGCTTGCTTCACCGCGTCGGCGACGGCGCGGACCGGGGTGGCGACGAAGGTGAGCTCGGCCCCGGCGTCGAGCCCGGGCCCGTCGATCGCGCCGCGTCGTTCGGCCTCGGCCAGGCGCTCCGGGTCGACGTCGTGGCCGTGCACCCGCCATCCCCTGGCCTTGAGCGCCAGCCCGATGGAGCCACCGATGAGGCCGAGGCCGATGACGTTGGCCCGCCGCGGCCCCGGCGCCACGTCGTCCCCGCCCGCGTCGTCCCGGCCCGCGTCGTCCCCGCCCGCGTCGGCCCGGCCCGCGTCGGCCCGGCCCGCGTCAGCCATCGGCGTCGGCCGCCGGGTCGACCAAGTCGGGGCGCAGCACGGTGGCGCCCTCCAGGAACACGTGCTGCAGGTCGTGCTTGCCACGGTCGGTCTCGACGTGGAGCATCAGCCTCACGCAGCGGGGCAGCATGCCGGGGATGGCCAGCTCCTGCGCGCCGAGGATGGGCACGTCGGGTAGCCCGAACGAGCGCGCCGCGGTGGCCGGGTGCAGTGCGGTGATGTCCTTCGTGCCGGTGACGAACACGCTGATCACTGCGTCGTTGGTGAGCCCGTTGCGGTGGTACAGCTCGTGCAACAGGGCCTTCACCCGCTCGTTGATCTGGTCGGCGGTGTCCTCGTCCACGGTGGTGGCGCCTCGGAGCGCTCGTACGGGCACGAAGGGCGATGCTACTGCCGCCGGTCGGCGGTGCCGGAGCGAGCACGGCCGCCGCGTCGGCCCGAGCGGCCCCGGCGCGCGACAGTGGCGCTCGTGCTCACCCACGCCGAGGCCCGGGTGCTCGGGTCGCTCATCGAGAAGCAGCTCTCGACCCCTGACGCGTACCCGTTGACCCTCAAGTCGCTCACCGCCGCCTGCAACCAGAGCTCGAACCGGGAGCCGATCATGGCCCTCGACGAGCACCTCGTCGAGACCACCGTCCTGGTCCTGAAGACCAAGGGGCTGGCCCGGGTGGTGCACCCCGGCTCGGGCGAGCGGGCGACGAAGTACCGCCAGGTCGCCGACGAGGCCCTCCGGCTGGACGACGCCGAGCAGGCTCTCCTCGGCGTCCTGCTCCTTCGAGGCGCTCAGACCCTGGGTGAGCTGCGGACCCGCACGGAGCGCCTCCACCCGTTCCCGTCGGTCGACGACGTGGAGGCCGCCCTCGACCGTCTCGCCGGACGCCCCGAACCCCTCGCCGCCCGTCTCGAGCGGCGCGCCGGCCAGAAGGAGGCGCGCTGGATCCAGCTGCTGGAGGACGATCCCCACCAACCGGAGCCACCAACGGCCGACCGGTCCCGACCCGACGGACCGCGCCCCACGGACCGCATCGCCGAGCTGGAGGAGCGGGTGGCGCGGCTCGAAGCGGACGTGGCCCGGCTGCGTAGTGCGCTCGGCGACGCTTGAGGCGGCCCAGGTTTCGGTAGGCGAAACGTCAGGCGCCTGAAGCGTCCGATGGGCGGCCGACACCGGATGCACGTCCCCGGCGCCAAGGTGCTCAGGCCGACGAGTGCGTCGCCTCGGACAGCGCTCGCACCTCGTCGGCCGTGAGC
>CAZTVJ010000362.1:0-1650 GCA_964616935.1 uncultured Acidimicrobiales bacterium
CGTCAAACGATCACGACACCGCACCTGGCCACAACCCACCGGCCCGCCCACCGCAACCATCCTTCCACCCTAACTGAACGGTATTGCGACTAGCCCGTGATCATCCCTGAAGCGCCCGCGAGCAGCGCGAGGCCAACCCGACGACAGCCCGCCCAGGACCCTCACGACGGGCCGGCTACGAGTCCCGCGGTACGTAGCGGGCCGCGGGCGTGCCCGGCGGGTGCTGGATGCCGGGCACCGCGTCGGGGTTCTCGACGAGCACCTCGCCTTCGAGGCCGTCGGGATCGCGGAAGAACACTGAGAGGTAGTCGCCGAAGTCGGTGACGAAGGCGTCGGCTGCCCCTCGCTCCATCAGCCGGTCACGAATCGTCTCGAACGATGCGAGGTCCTTGGCGCGCAGCCCGATGTGGTCGATGCGGCCGCGCTCGAACGTGGGCACCTGACGCAGCGCCTCGGTGTTGCCGTCGATCTGGAAGACGTTGAGCATCGTGCCGCCACCGATGTCCACGAACGAGAGGCGAAAGCCGGCGCCCTCCGGCGCCTCGGTCATGTCGGTGGGCACCTCAGCGTCGAACACCTCTCGGTAGAACGCGTGCAGCCGGTCGGTGTCGCTGGTGAGGGTGGCCACGTGGTTGATGCCGTTCAGCAGCATGCGCGAACCCTAACGACGAACGCCGTGCGGCGAGCGTGCCACGCTGTGGCGATGCTCGATCACCTGGGGATCCAGTGCACGGACATGCAGGCCAGCGCGGCGTTCTACGACGCCGTGCTCGCGCCGTTGGGCGCGAGGCGACTCATGGACTTCGGCGGGGCCATCGGGTTCGGCGTGCCGGAGAAGCCCGACTTCTGGATCAGCGAGCTCGACTCCGGCGACGGGTTCCGTGAATCGCACATCGCCTTCGTCGCGGCGGATCGAGCGGCGGTCCGCGCCTTCTTCGCCGCCGCCGTGGCCGCCGGTGCGGAGGTGCTGCACGAGCCGCGCGTCTGGCCCGAGTACCACCCGGCCTACTACGGCGCCTTCGTGCGCGACCCCGACGGCAACAACGTCGAGGCCGTCTGCCACGCACCCGAACCATCCTGACCGGCGCGCCTCACTGTCCGGTGTCGAACACCGGCAGCTCGTACGGCGGGCTCGGCCCACCTCGCCAGCGAATCAGCCGCGGTGGAGAGCGAGGCGGCCGAGCACGACCTCCCCGCCAAGCGATCCGCAGGGCCGGCTCCTCGCCGCCTCTGACCTCGCCGTCGTCCAGGGCGGGCTGACGACGTGCATGGGGCTGACGGCCAACCGGGGCCCTTCGTCTACTTCCCGCTGGCCCACCACTTCGAGCGGAACTTCCATGTCCGCCACCGGCTCGACCACCACCGCGCCGGTCGGTACATGGACTACGCCACCGCCACGCCCGAGGACATCGCGGCAGCGATGGCGGAGCAGCTCAGTGCCAGCACCGACTACCGGGCGGTCGAGACCGACGGAGCGGCGCGCGCCGCTGCGCTGATCAGCGAGCTGCTCTGACGGAGCTCAGTACGAGCGAGGGAGGCCGAGCACGTGCTCGGCCACGTAGTTCAGGATCATCTCCTGGGAGATGGGTGCGATCCGGATGAGCCTGGCTTCGCGCCAGTAGCGCTCGACGTCGTACTCCGTGGCGTAGC
>CAZTVJ010000363.1:0-1526 GCA_964616935.1 uncultured Acidimicrobiales bacterium
CGGCCGTCCATCACGTCCCACTGGATGCGATCGACCCCGGCGGCCTGGAGGGCTTCGACCTCCTCGCCGAGGCGGGCGAAGTCGGCCGGGAGCACCGAGGGAACGATCTGGACGGGACGGCTCATCGCAGAGGCACCGTACCTGCCGAGGGTTACGGTCCTCCTCGATGACACTGGTCGAGCTCGTCCCGGAGCGCGTGGCGGCCGGCGGTGACGCCGTTGCCAGGGAGGCATCGGGACGGGTCGTGTTCGTCCACGGAGCGCTGCCGGGGGAGCGGGTGCGGGCTCGCCTCACCGACGAGCGGCCGACGTTCGCGAGAGCAGAGACGGTGGAGGTGCTCGAGGCCGCCGCCGGCCGTCGCGATCCTCCGTGTCCGTTGGTCGCCGCTGGGTGCGGCGGGTGCGGGTGGCAACACGTCGACAGCGCCACGCAGCTCGCCCTCAAGGAAGCGATCGTCGTCGAGGCGCTCTTGAGGATCGGAGGCCTCTTGGATGTCGAGGTGCTCGCCGGGCCGGCGCTCGATCCGTTCGGCTTCCGCACGACGCTGCGCCTCGGTGTCGGCGACGACGGTCGAGCCGGGCTGCGCGAGCATCGCAGCCATCGTCTGGTCCCGATCGACCACTGCCTCGTGGCCCATCCGCTGCTCGACGCGCTGCTCGCCGATGCCCGCTTCCCAGGGGCGACCGAGGTGACGCTGCGCTGCGGCGCGAGCACGGGGGAGCGAGTTGCCAGCACCCGTCCGGCCGGTGCCGCACTCCAGGCCGTGCTGGCACCTGATGTCCGCGTCGGGCCGGATGCCCACCATCACGAGGTCGTGGCCGGGCAGCGCCTTCGGGTCTCGGGCGGATCGTTCTTCCAGACCCGCGCGGACGGTGCTGGCGCGCTGGTGGCCGAAGTGCAGTCGGCGGCCGGCGAGCGGTTGGGTGACGGGGTGGTCGTCGACGCCTACGGAGGCGTCGGGCTGTTCGCCGCCACCGTGGCCCGGCACGGTGAGGTCGTCGTGGTCGAGTCGTCCCGGTCGGCGTGTGCCGATGCTCGGGAGAACCTGGACTCCTCGTCGGCGACCGTCGTGTGCGCTGATGTCGCTCGGTGGCGGCCCACCGATGCAGCCCTCGTCGTGGCCGACCCCACCCGAACCGGGCTCGGGAAGGCCGCCGCAGCCGTGCTGGCCGCCACCGGCGCATCCCGCCTGGTGCTGGTGAGCTGCGACCCGGTGTCGCTCGCACGAGATGCGGGTCTGCTCGACGGGCTCGGCTACACCCACGTCCGCTCCACCCTGGTCGACCTGTTCCCCCAGACGCCCCACATCGAGGTGGTGACCCGCTTTGACCTCCGGTGATCCAGATGCGCCTCGGCTCCGTACTTCCGGCGTGCGTGATGACTTCGCCGGTTCCTCCGACGCGGCCCTGGTGCTGGCGATCGGGCGCTACCGGCAGGAGGCGTTGGCCGAAGGCTATCGACGCCATGCCGGGGCGGTGTTCGGCCTCGCGCGCCGCCTGCTGTCCGATCAGACGCTCGCGGAGGAG
>CAZTVJ010000364.1:0-2733 GCA_964616935.1 uncultured Acidimicrobiales bacterium
CAGCAGGGACCGCTCACGTGAGTCACCCTGGCCGACCCCGAAGGCAACGAGTTCTGCGTGGCCTAGTCCCTGGGCCTAGTCCCTGGGCCTAGTCCCTGGGCCTAGTCGTCGCCCCCGTTGCCGGCACGGCCGTACTTCCAGTAGCCGCGCACGACCGCCTGCGACCGGCCGAGGCCTCGCTCGTCGAAGAGATGACGCCGGATGCGCTGCACGGCGGCAGCCTCGCCCGCCGCCCACACGCGAACATCGGGATCCAACGTCGCGGAGCTGACAGCGCTGACCAGCGAGTCGCCGGGTGGCGCGCCACGCGTCAGCTCGCACCACTGCACCGTCGTCCCGGCGCCAAGGGGCAGGTCGATGCGACCAGCGACGTCACGAAGCTCGACGATCACCTGCACCGATGCCTCGTCGGGCAGCGCGGCCAGCACCGTCGTGATGGCGGGCAGGGCGGACTCGTCCCCCGCCACCAGGAACGAGCGAGCCGAGGCGTCCACGTCGTACCCCCGTCCGGTGCCGGCGACTGCGACCCGGTCACCCGGCCGGGCCGTGTCCACCCATGTCGACAACGGAGCGCGGCCGTGGCGGACGACCTCGACATCCAGCTCGCACGCCACCGGATCGAGCCGCAGCGGTGTCAACGTCCGGATGGCCGGGCGGGACCCATCGGCGTACAGGAACTCGTTGCCGTTCCATGTCGGCAGCACGACGTCCGGGGTGCCCGCGACCGGGATCAGCAGCCGAACGCTGGCCGCGGGCAGCCCGGGGTCGAGCCCCTCGAGCTCGGGGCCGGCGAAGGTGACCCGCACCAGGAACGGGCTGCGTGGCTCGGTCCGGGCGACCGCCACGCCACGGAAGTGAGGCGGCTCCCGCCGCGTGCGGATCGAGCTCACCAACGCGCGCTGGCTAGGCGCCGCTCATGGTCACGTCGTGGATCACCAGGCTGACGCCGGCAGCACGCATCGGCAGCCAGTCCACGTCGGCCCCCACCTCGGCCACGTCGTGGAGCATCTTCTGGATCGTCGACGCGATCGTGAACTCCCGCACGGGCGCGCCGAGCGC
This sequence comes from uncultured Acidimicrobiales bacterium, assembly GCA_964616935.1. Classification (GTDB taxonomy): domain Bacteria; phylum Actinomycetota; class Acidimicrobiia; order Acidimicrobiales; family Ilumatobacteraceae; genus CAZTVJ01. The sequence continues at coordinate 1,060 of CAZTVJ010000364.1, forward strand.
TCCCCCGGAGATGAGCAGCCCCGAGGCCCCGGTCGAGAAGTCGCCTGAGACCGGGTTCACCCCCGAGTGGATGCCGGCGACGTGGTCGATGAGCACGCCGTCGTCGATGCCGGCCACCAGCTCGGCCTGGCTCCGCAATCCGGGGGCGAGCTGGAGCGCCATGGCGCCGCACGACGGCGTGGACTTGAAGCCGCGCACGGCGTTGCCCGTCGACGCGGTGCCGCTGCGCCGGCCGCTGTAGGACGACTGGAGGAAGCCCTGCAGCACGCCCGCCTCGACGAGTGGCGTTCGCCGCGTGGCGAGGCCCTCACCGTCGACCGTGGTCGCGGAGAACGCCAGCGGGTTCGTCGCGTCATCGATCAAGGTGAGGACCGGCGAGGCGACCGACTCCCCCACCCGGTTGGCGAACAGCGATCGGCCCTTCAGCACCGCCTCGCCGTTCAAGGCCGCCGACAGCACGGACAGGAACTGCGCCGTGACGTAGGGGTCGAACACCACGGTGACGCGCTTCGAGCCGGGCTTCGTGGCGCCGAGCAGCCGGGTGGCCCTCGCCGCACCCTCGCCCGCGGCTTTCGAGATGTCGAGCAGGTCGGGCGTGCGCCCGACGGAGAAGGCGAAGCCGGTCTGCGTCTCGTCGCCCTCGGTCGCCAGCGTGGACACGACCACGTAGCAGCCGCACTCGCGCCCCGCCGCCCGGATGCCGGTGGACGTGGCGACGGCGGCCTCGCCCATGGCGTCGCTGTACTCGCTCTGCTCAACCCGGACGCGCGGGTCTCGAGCCAGCGTCTCGGCTTCGAGCTGCATCGCCAACGCGACCTTGTCGTCCGTGGCGTAGCCCGCCAGGTCGTCGCTCCACAGGTCCAGCTCGGGGACCGCGACGCCGTCGGGTGCAGCCAGGCCGGCCCACTCGTCCGGCGTGCCGAAGGTGACGTTGTCTCGCGCCTCGGCCAGCACCTCGGCCACCGATGCCTCGTCCAGCACTCCGCCGTAGGCGAAGCCGACGCGACCGTCGCGGATGACGCGGATGCCGATGCCCTCGCTCTGCGCCGACTGGAGCTGCTCGATCTCGCCCTCGTAGACCCGCACGCTCGTGTCGAACGAACGGCCGACGAACGCCTCGATCTGCTCGCCCGACGCGGCCTGGTCGGCGACGCGCTCGGCGATGGGCAGCAGCTCGCTCTGCCAGGTCATCGGGTCTCCGTCGGCGGCGTCGCCGCGCCGTCCGCTGAGCGCTTCATGCGGCGGTGCCGCCGATGGTGAGGGCCTGCACCCGAAGGGTGGGCTGACCATCACCGACGGGCACGCCTTGGCCGTCCTTGCCACACGTCCCCGGCATCCCCATGGCGAAGTCGTTGCCGAGCAGGTCGATGTCCTGCAGGACCTGCGGCCCGTTGCCGATGAGGTTGCCCTCGCGGATCGGGTCGCCCAGCTCGCCGTTCTCGATCATGTAGGCCTCGGTCATGCCGAACACGAAGTCCCCGGTGGCGGTGTTCACCTGGCCGCCGCCGAGCAACGCGACGTAGACGCCATGGTCGGTGGCCTTGATGATGTCGGCCGGATCGTCCGCGCCGTTGAGCACGAACGTGTTGGTCATGCGGACCATCGGGAGGTGCTGGTAGCTCTGGCGCCGGCCGTTGCCGGATTGGGGCCGGCCTTCCTTGCGCGACCGCAAGA
>CAZTVJ010000365.1:0-1522 GCA_964616935.1 uncultured Acidimicrobiales bacterium
GGCGGCTACGACGAGGTGAAGGGTCCGAGGCCTGCGCGGCCCTCGGCCTTCGACGCGAAGACCGGGATCGACACCGAGGACCTGTTCGCGTTCATCGGCGCCACCCAGGCCGAGGCGTGGGATCGTCTGGTCGCGTTGCACGGCGGCGACCCCGACAGCGCGCAGGCCAAGTTCGTCGCCCGCCTCGCGGCCGAGCTGGATCAGCGGGGCACGCTGGCCGTGCTGCGCCACGGCGTGATCGACCACGGCGTCACCATCCGCCTGGCCTTCTTCAAGCCGGCCCACGGCCTCACACCCGAGCTGGGCCAGCGCTACGCCGCCAACCGTCTCAACGTCACCCGCCAGCTCGCCTACCAGCTCGGGTCGACCAAGACGATCGACCTCGGCCTGTTCGTGAACGGGCTGCTCGTGGCCACGGCCGAGCTGAAGAACCAGCTGACCGGCCAGACCGTCGAGGACGCCATCGAGCAGTACCGCACCGACCGCGACCCGAACGTTGCGGCGCTGGCGCGCCGCGCTGTCGTGCACTTCTCCGTGGACACCGAACGGGTGGTGATGACCACCCGCCTCGCCGGCCCGGCGACCCGGTTCCTGCCGTTCAACCTGGGCGCCGACGGTGGGGCGGGCAACCCGGCCAACCCGAACGGCCACCGCACCGCCTACCTGTGGGAGCGCATCTGGGCGCGAGACGCCTGGTTGGACCTGCTGGCCCGCTTCGTCCACATCGAGCAGCCCCCGAAGGGCTCGAAGCAGCCGCCCGTCGTCATCTTCCCCCGGCTGCACCAGTGGGACGCGGTGCTGGCGCTGGAGAGCCACGCCCGCGCCCACGGCGCCGGCCAGCGGTACCTGGTGGAGCACTCGGCCGGGTCGGGCAAGTCGAACACCATCGCCTGGCTGGCGCATCGGCTCTCGTCGCTCCACGACGCAACCGACACCAAGGTGTTCGACAAGGTGATCGTGATCACCGACCGGGTCGTGCTCGACCGCCAGCTCCAGGAGACCATCTACCAGTTCGAGCACGCCCACGGGGTGGTGGCCAAGATCGACGAGGACTCCGGGCAGCTCGCCGACGCGCTGGCCGGCGAGCAGGCCCGCATCGTCATCACGACGCTGCAGAAGTTCCCGTTCATCCTCGACAAGGTGGCCACGCTCGGACAGCGCCGCTACGCGGTGATCGTCGACGAAGCCCACTCCTCCCAGACCGGTGAGGCAGCCAAGGACCTCCGCCTGGCCATCGGCGCCACCGAGGAGCAAGAGCTGACCGTCGCCGAGGCCGAGGACATGGGACTGCTGGCCGTGCCGACCGACCCTGTGGAGGAGGCGCTGGCCCGTGCCGGCGCAGCCCGGGGCATGCCGGCGAACCTGAGCTTCTTCGCGTTCACGGCCACCCCGAAGGCCAAGACGCTGGAGCTGTTCGGCACCCACAACGCCGAGACGGGCAAGTTCGAGCCGTTCCACGTGTACTCGATGCGCCAAGCCATCGAGGAGGGGTTCATCCTCGACGTGTTGGCCAGCTACGTGA
>CAZTVJ010000366.1:0-4424 GCA_964616935.1 uncultured Acidimicrobiales bacterium
GCTCCATGGCCTCGAACATCTGGGAGAGGTGCTTGCCGTAGCGGGGCGGGATGTTCGAACCCCACGCGGCATCGAAGGTGGCCCGCACGTCGTTGTCCAGGATGTCCTGGAAGCCAGGCAGGCGGTTCGGGATGGCACCCATATCGCCGCCACCCTGCACGTTGTTCTGGCCGCGCAGCGGGTTGAGACCGCTCCCGTACCGCCCCACGTGGCCGCACAGGAGGGCCAGGTTGATGAGGGCCAGGACGTTGTCCACGCCGTTGTGGTGCTCGGTGATGCCCAGCGTCCAGCAGAGCTGGGCGCGGTCCGCTCTCGCCCATGCGTGAGCCAGCTCGTCGATGGCGGCGGCGGGCACGCCGGTGACGGCCTCGCCTCGATCCAGGGTCCAGTCCTCGACGGATGCCGCGTACTGGTGGAAGCCGCTCGTGGCACGCTCGATGAACGCCTGGTTGTGCAGGCCGGCGTGGATGATGGCCCTGGCCATCGTGTTGGACAGGGCGACATCAGTTCCCACGTTGACCCCCAACCAGACGTCGGCCCAACGGGCGGAGCTGGTGCGCCTCGGGTCGACGCAGTACAAGCGCGCGCCGTTGCGCACGCCGGCGATGACGTGCTGGAAGAAGATCGGGTGGGTCTCCCGGGCGTTCGAGCCCCAGAGGATGATGACGTCGGTGTCTTCGACCTCCCGGTACGAAGATGTGCCGCCGCCTGCTCCGAAGACTGTCGCCAGACCGACGACGGAGGGAGCGTGTCAAGTGCGATTGCAGGAGTCGATGTTGTTCGTGCCGATGGCCGTCCGGATGAACTTCTGGGCCATGAAGTTCATCTCGTTGGTGGCCTTGGAACACGAGAACATGCCTACGGAATCCGGCCCCCTGACCGCCACCGCACGGCGGAACCCGTCGGCGGCCCGCTCGAGCGCCTCGTCCCACGAGGCGGGACGCAACCGGCCGTCCTCTCGGACGAGCGGCTGGGTCAGCCGGGTGTAGGGCCTGTCTCGGTGCTGCTGCTTCATCTCATCACCTCCTCGCAGCCATCTGTGCTGAATCTGACGATGCCAGCGCCCTAGGGTGCGTCATTCCGTCCATCGGCGCAACTGGCGGGGTGGAGAAGACGCCACTCAGCCATGCTTGCGGATCTCGATGCGTTGGCTCGGGTAGATGCCACGATGCCCGCTGCACACGTAGGCGACCGTGCAGCCGATCGCGGCCGGCACGACAGCACCGCTGCCGAAGAGCTCCACGAACAGCACCGTGCATGCGATGGGCGTGTTGGCCGCGCCTGCGAAGACAGCGGCGAACCCGACCCCGGCAAGGAGGGCGGGGGGAAGTCCGAGCGGTCCGGCGAGCACCGCCCCGAGCGCAGCCCCGATCACGAAGAGCGGTGTGACCTCGCCACCGGGCAGTCCGCTCCCGAGGCTCAGACTCGTGAACACCAGCTTGGCCAGCCAGGCCAGCGATGCGACGTGTGCGCCGACCAGGGCCGCCTCCGCCAGCGGCAGGCTGAGGCTGAGGTACTCCCGCCCCAGCAGCAGGGCGCCGAGTACGACCGCCGCGCCGCCCACAGCGGCGCGCAGCGGCGGATAGGCGATGGGGGCCAGCATCCGCTTCACGCGGTGCGTCGTCCAGATGAACAAGGCTGCGGTGGCGCCGAACGCGACGCCGGCAAGCCCGACGCGCATCACGAGCCAGGCATCGACATCAGCGACGAGCTGAGGACGCACCACGTGCTCGTGGCCGAGCCAGCGCACCACCTGGTCGCCGGCGAACGCAGCGGTGAAGGCAGCGAGCACTGCCTCGTAGCGCAGCCGTCCGATCGTTTGGACCTCCAAGGCGAACACTGCCCCGGCGACGGGGACCCCGAAGACCGAGCCGAAGCCGGCTGCCACCGCCGCCACGAGCAGCTCCCGCCGGTGGAATCGGCTGAATCGCAGCATGCGGGCCAGCCCGTCGGAGAGGCTGGCCGCCATCTGGATCGCCGTCCCCTCGCGACCGACCGAGGCACCGAACAAGTGGCCGCCGACCGTGGCGAGCATGACGAGGGGTGCCATCCGCAGCGGGATGTCCTCGTTCGATTCGTGCACCTGCTCGATGACGAGCGTGGTGCCGAGCGAGGCACGCCCGCCGAAGTGGTGGTAAACGGCGACGATGACGAACGCCCCGGCTGGGAGCAGCCACAGCAGCCACGGAGCTTGCTCGACGCGATACTCGATGGCGGCGTCGAGCAGCTCGAGGAAGATGAAGGATGCCACCCCGGCCGGCAGCCCAGCAAGCAGCCCGAGTCCGATCTGGTCGACCAGATGGCGAGCCACCTTGGCGAGCCGATCCATCGCACCGGCTACTGACCCCATTGGCGGCGCACGTTAACGGGCTTGTCCGTCAGCAGCCGGGAGCTGTGTGATGCACCCAAGGCCGTCGGCCGCACCAGAGCGGCCGCTTCGGGCTCGACGAGCGAGCAGGGCCCGAGCCCGGGCGGCCGCGTCAGCCACGTGCGAGGGAGAAGGAGGCGTCGATGCCGAGCGGGCCGTCCACGACCACTCGCCCCTCGTCGACCAGCTTCACGAGGTGGCCCAGCACCGCCCAGCCCGCTGGCTGGTGCAGCTCCGGGCGGACGGCGGCGTACAGCAACGCCACGATCGCCTTGATGTCGTGCATGCCGTCGCGCAGGCACGCGAGGATCTGCACCTCGCGGTCGAGGCGGTGCTGCAGGTACGCCGTCACGAACGGCTGCGGGTCTCGTACGGGCGGGCCGTGCGTTGGCCAGAGCACCTCATCGTCGCGAGCCAGCACCTTGCGCAGGCTGTCCAGGTAGCTCGCGACGTCGCCGCCGGGCGGGCCCACCACCGACGTCGACCAGCCCATCACGTGGTCGCCGGTGAACAAGGCCCGTTCCTCGCGCAGTGCCCAGCAGGTGTGGTTGCCGGTGTGGCCGGGCGTGTGGACCGCCTCCACCGTCCAGCCCTCGCCCTCGATGATCTCACCATCGGTCAGCGCGACGTCGGGGGCGAAGCCCGTGTCGACCGCCTCCTCGTTGGCACGCGTCGGCGGTACGACCTCTGGCCGCAGATCGACATGGGGACCAAAGGCATAGGTGGGCGCCCCCGTCTCCTGCTTCAGCCAAGCCGCCAGTGGAGAGTGATCAGCATGGCAGTGGGTGACGAGGATGTGTGACACCTCCTCGCCCACCAGCGCTGCTTGCAGCGCCTCTCGATGGCTGGCCAGGTCGGGACCGGGATCGATCACCGCGACCCGCCCTCGACCGACCAGGTAGGTGCCGGTGCCCTTGTAGGTGAACTTCGACGGGTTGTCGGCGAGCACCCGTCGGATCCGCGGGCTGACCGCCTCGGCTTCGCCGTAGGGCGCGTCGTCGCTGGTGACGAACGGGATCACCGGCACCACCGGGTGACGGCTACATGTCGTAGCTGCGCGCCGAGGCCGCACCGATCAGCGCCGACACCAGGATGCCGAGGGGCAGGGTCCCCCAGTAGGACAGGGCGAGGCCGACGTTGCCGCAGAAGAGCATCAGCAACCACGTGGCCGGGAACGTGAACACCAGGAACAGGACGACGCCGACGAGCAGCGACTTGATCACCACAACCCCCTCTGTTCGGACGAGCGGGGAGCATGGTACGGAGGGCCATGGCGAGGGTGGAGGATGCTGGAGGCGGCGTGCCCTCAGCGACGCCGCTTCGTGCTCGCGCCCGCCTCCGGCAGTGCTCCGAGCAGGGCCCGGGCGCCCTCCGGGTCGGGGGTGATGCCGGGCGTGTCGCGGCACAGCTCGACCATGATGCCGTTGGGGTCGACGTAGTAGAGGCTGTGGCACCAGCCGTGGTCGATCTCCATGAGCGGCTTGACATCGGCCGCGTCCATCCGCGACCGCACCTCCTCCTGCCGCTCGGCCGTGGCCCCGAACGCGGCATGGTTCACCCAGACGGGCAAGCCGTTTCCCTCCGACACCGCGGCCGACCACCCGTCACGCTCGCCGACGCCGTGCACGTCGAAGAAGGCGATGCAGCTGCCGTCGCCCGTGTCGAAGAACAGGTGGCGCAGGAACCCGCCCTCCTCGCCGACGGCACCGACCTCGGTGTGGACGAGCGGGAAGCCCATCAGGTCTTCATAGAACCGCCGCGTCGCCTCAGGGTCGAGGCAGGCGTAGGCCACGTGGTGGAAGCCGTTGTCCGGCATCGTGCCGCCTCCTTCAGCGGTTGACCTTCAGGAACTTCACCGGCAGCGTGCGTGGGCCTCGCACCTGCCCGGCAGCCCACGTGACCGCCGACGGGTCCGCGAGGTCGAAGTCGGGGATGCGGGCGAGCCATGTCTCCAGCGCGATCCGCAGCTCCATGCGGGCCAGGTTCGACCCGAGGCACCGATGGATGCCGAGGCCGAAGGCGCTGTGCCGGTTGACGGCGCGATCAAGGATCACCT
>CAZTVJ010000367.1:0-7746 GCA_964616935.1 uncultured Acidimicrobiales bacterium
TGGCCGGCGGAGGCGCGCTCCTCGCCTCCGGACTCACGACCCGGCCGACCGAAGACCTCGACTTCTTCGGCGAACGAGGTCGGGTCGATGTTGCCGCCGCTCGGGACCAGCTCGAGGCTGCTTCCGTCGCCCGTGGCTGGACCGTCACCCGAGTGCAGGACAGCAAGACCTTCGTACGGCTACACCTCTCTGGCGACGGCGAGGTGATCGTGGACCTCGCCATCGACGTCGCGGCCAACCGACCGCCCGTCGTCACCATCGTTGGTCCCACGTTCGATCCCGAGGAGCTGGCGGGGCGCAAGCTCGCCGCGCTGTTCAGCCGAGCCGAGGCCCGCGACTTCGCTGACGTGTACGTACTCGCCCAGCGCTTCAGCAAAGAGCTGTTGCTCGAGCGCGCGGCAGAGGACGATCTCGGCTTCGACCATCGCGTCCTCGCCGAGATGATGAGAACGCTCGATCGCTTCACCGACGACGAGCTGCGCGTCGCTCCATCCGACGTAGATGCCCTCCGAGCGTTCTTCCGGGACTGGGCCGTCGAGCTCGAACAAGCGTCAACCTGACGAGCTCCGGTAGAAGTCCGGTAGAAGTCGGCCGTTGCGGGCGCGAAAAAACCCCTCCTGAGCAGGGGTTTCGTCGTGGGCGAGGGGGGACTTGAACCCCCACATCCTTTCGGACACAGGAACCTGAATCCTGCGCGTCTGCCAATTCCGCCACTCGCCCGAGTGAGCGGTGCGAGGCTACCAAAGGCGCCCGACCAGCCCAACCGCGCCCCGGTACCCTCTCGTCGTGGGCCTGCAGTCCTTCGAGCGTGGCGTGGAGCGTATGGTCGAGGGCGTGTTCACGCGTGCGTTCAAGGGCAAGGTGCGCCCCATCGACCTCGGGCGCCGGCTGGTGCGTGAGATGGACGACAACCGCACCGTGGACGTTCGCGGCCGCACGATCGTCCCCAACCACTTCACGTTCCACCTCGCCCCCGACGACTACGTCCCGCTCAGCGAGATCTCGGACCCGCTCGCCCAGGAGCTGGTGGACGCAGCCCGCGAGCACGCCGAGGACGAGGCCTATGCGTTCCTCGGCCCGGTGCAGATGGAGCTGTCGGCCGATGACGAGCAGAGAGCCGGCCGCTTCGAAGTGACCTCGCGCATGCAGGCCGGCGGTGGCGGTGGCGTGATCGTCCTGCCAAGCGGCACCCGCGTCCCCCTCGCCGACCGCATGGTCAGCATCGGCCGGTTGCCCGAGTGCGACATCAACCTCGCGGACCCCAACGTGAGCCGCCAGCACGCGGAGCTGCGGCCGGCCGGCACGACCTTCGTCATCGCCGACCTGCGCTCGACGAACGGCACCCGGGTGAACGGGGCACCCGTCACCGAGCAGGTCCTGCGGGACGGCGATGTCATCACGGTCGGCGCCACCGCGCTCCGCTTCGAGGCCTCCTAGACGAAAGCGGCCCGGGCGTGCCCGAGAACCTGCTGACCCTCCTCAACTACCTGCTCATCGCCCTCCTCTACCTGTTCTTCGCCCGCGTCCTGTGGGCGGTGTGGAGCGAGGTGCGCGCCACCAAGCCCCAGAAGCCTGCGCCGGTCCCTGTCGCGGCCCCGGCGGCCGCGGCTGCCACGAGGACGAAGCCGGCAGCGACCAAGCGGGATCGCAAGGCCAAACCGGGTGGGGTGGCCAGCCAGCTGGTCGTCGTCCAACCGGCTGAGCGAGCCGGGGGCACCTATCCCCTGGCCGCCGAGATGACGATCGGCCGTGCCGCGGGCTGCCAGGTGGCCGTTCCGGGTGACACCTACGCCTCCAACCTGCACGCCCGCGTCTACCAGGCCGACGGGCTGACGTTCGTCGAGGATCTCGGCTCCACGAACGGCACCTTCGTGAACGGTGCCCGCATCACCGGGGCCACCGCGGTGCGGGTCGGCGATCGCGTCCAGGTCGGTGCCACCCTGCTGGAGCTGGCATGACGGTGCGGTTGGCATGGGGTTCGGTCACCGACACCGGTCGCGTCCGGGAGGCCAACGAGGACAGCCTCCTCGTGGCCGAGCCGTTGTTCGTGGTGGCCGACGGCATGGGCGGCCACGCCGCCGGTGAGGTGGCCAGTGGCCTCGCCGTCGAGACACTGCGCCTGGCCTTCGGACCCGATCACCCACCGACCGTCGACGGCATCGTGGCGGCGGTGCGCCAGGCCAACCGCGACATCGTGCGCCAGTCGCTCGACACACCGACGCTGCGGGGCATGGGCACCACGCTCACGGGCATCGCTCTGTTGGAAGGCGGTGGCCCGGCTCGGGTCGCGGTCTTCAACGTCGGCGACTCCCGCACGTATCGCCTCCGCGAGAGAGCCCTGGCCCGCATCACCACTGACCACTCCTATGTGCAGGAGCTGCTCAACCGGGGCGAGATCACCCCGGCCGAGGCCAGAGTGCACCCCCACCGCAACATCGTCACCCGCGCGCTCGGTGTCGACCCCGACGTCGACGTCGACGCCACCGAGGAGCCCGTCGTCGCCGGCGACCGCTACCTGATCTGCAGCGATGGGCTGGTCGACGAGCTGGACGACGCCGACATCGAGCGCGTCCTCGCCACCGTTGCCGACCCCCAGGCTGCCGCCGACGAGCTGGCCCAGCGGGCCAACGCCTCCGGAGGCCGGGACAACATCACCGTCATCGTCGTCGACATGGTGGAGGTGAGCCCCATCGGCGGGTGGGTCGGTGACGAGCAGCCCCCGGCGGACACCTCGGCCGTGCCCGCCCCGACGAGCCCGCCCGAACCGGCGATCCCGACCCCGAAGCCGGCCCAGCGCCGCCGGCCGGCGATCGCCACCTTCGTCATCGGGCTGGCCATCGTCGCCGTGCTCGCCGCCGCGTTCGGCGCCATCCAGCTCTATGGCCGTGGCGGCTACTTCCTGGCCTTCGAGGGCGCCAACGTGGCCGTCTACCAGGGTCGCCCGGGCGGCGTCCTGTGGATCGATCCGACGCTCTCGGCCACCTACCCGCTGACCCGCAGCGAGCTGACCGACGCCGGCGCGAGCCGCATCGAGGTGAACCCGACGTTCGGATCCCGCGCCGCGGCCGATCGCTACGTCGCCAACCTCCAGGCCGACCCGGCCGCCCTCGTCCCACCGCCGACGACAACCAGCTCGAGCACCACGACGACATCAAGCACCACGACCACGACCACCACGTCGACCACGACCACCCTCGCGCCGCCTTCCACCTGACATGGGTACCTGGCGCCGCAACACCGAGCTTGGCCTCGTGCTCTTCGCCGCCCTCATCAGCGCGGCGGCCTACGTGCTGGCCTCGTTCGGGCGCACGGCCGACCTCCCACCCAACGTCATCCCGTTCCTCCTCGTCGTCCTCGCGCTGCTCGTGGCGGCCCACATCGCCACCCGCTTCCTGGCCAAGGGGGCGGACGAGGTGCTCCTGCCCGTAGCCCTCCTGCTGAACGGCCTCGGCTACGTGTTCATCGCCCGGGTGCGGGAGAACCTGGCCGCCAACCAGGCCACGTGGACGCTCATCGGCATCGCCGCATTCGTCGGCACGCTGCTCGTCGTGCGCCGGGTGGGCGAGCTGGCTCGCTACAAGTGGACGTTCGCCCTCATCGGCCTCGGGCTGCTCATGCTGCCGTTCGTCCCGGGCATCGGCCGCATCGTCAACGGGTCCCGGCTGTGGGTGAAGTTCGGTCCGGTCAACTTCCAGCCGGGCGAGTTCGCCAAGATCGCGCTCGCCCTGTTCTTCGCGGCCTACCTGGTGGAGAAGCGCGAGGTGCTGGCGATGGGGTCGTGGAAGGTCGGGCCGTTCCGCCTGCCCGAGCCCCGCGATCTCGGCCCGATCCTCGTGGCGTGGGGGTTCTCGCTCGTCGTCCTCATCGGCCAACGCGACCTCGGCTCGTCGCTGCTGTTCTTCACGCTCTTCGTCGTGATGCTGTGGGTCGCCACCGAGCGCGCCGCCTACCTGGCCATCGGCGGTGTGCTGTTCGCCGCCGGCGCCTACATCGCCTGGACCCTGTTCGGCCACGTCCAGGACCGCGTCGACATCTGGCTGGACCCGTGGTCCGACGCCTCGGGCAAGGGGTACCAGATCGCCCAGAGCATCTACGCGTTCTCCTGGGGCGGCCTCACCGGCACCGGCCTGGGACGGGGCGACCCGACGCGCATCCCCGAGGTGCAGAACGACTTCATCTTCGCCGCCTTCGGCGAGGAGCTCGGCCTGTTCGGGGCCAGCGCCATCGTCATCGCCTACCTGTTGATGATCGGCGCCGGCTACCGCATCGCGGCACGCACCGACCGGCCGTTCGAGAAGCTCCTGGCCACCGGGCTCACCACCATCATCGGGCTCCAGGCCTTCATCATCCTCGCCGGCGTCACCCGGGTGCTCCCGCTCACTGGCGTCACGCTGCCGTTCGTCAGCTACGGCGGTTCGTCGCTCGTGGCCAACTACGTGCTGCTGGCCTTGCTGCTGCGCATCTCCGACGCCACGTCGCAGCGCCTGGGCGAGACGCCGACCCGTACCCGCCAGCCGTGGTTCCGACGCAAGCTCCGCGACGACCAGGTCGCGCCAGCGCCAGCGCCGGCGCCCGCCGCGGCCCCGGACCCGGCAGCCGTCGGTATCGGCGAGACCCCTCCGACCGTCGTCACGGAGGTGACGGCGTGAACCGCCAGGTGCGGCGCCTCGCCGTCGTGCTGCTCGCCTGCTTCACCGTCCTGTTCGTCCAGCTCAACCTCATCCAGCTGGTGCGAGCCGACGACTACAACAGCCGGGCCGACAACACCCGGGCCGTCGTGCGCGACTTCAGCCGGCCGCGCGGCCAGATCGTGAGCGCCGACGGCGTGATCCTGGCCGAGAGCGTGGCGTCCGGTGACCGGTTCGCCTACCAGCGCCGCTACCCCACCGGCGACCTCTTCGGTCAGATCACCGGCTACTTCTCCTTCAACTACGGCACGGACGGCGTCGAGAAGCAGTACAACGACGTGCTGTCCGGTCACAGCGCGGGCCAGCAGCTGCAGGGCCTGCTCAACTTCCTCGACGAGCGACCCAACGTCGCCAACGTGACCCTCACGCTGCGCAACGACATCCAGGCCGCCGCCAAGCAAGCGCTGGGCGAGCGCGAGGGGGCCGTCGTCGTCACCGACCTGCGCACGGGCGAGATCCTCGCCATGTGGAGCTACCCCAGCTACGACCCGAACCTGCTGGCCGGACACGACTTCAAGCAGGTGAAGGCCGCCCGGGAAGCGCTGATCGCCGACCCTCGCAAGCCGCTGCTCGCCAACGCCTACCGGGAGCGCTACATGCCCGGCTCCACCTTCAAGGTGATCACCACGACGGCCGGACTGGACACCGGGACCGTCACCCCGGAGACGGTGTACCCGCCGACGAAGGAGTACGTGCCGCCGGGCACCACCAACCCCATCGAGAACTACGGCGGCACGATCTGCGGGGGGGACCTGCTCGAGGTGTTCCGCCGCAGCTGCAACACCAGCTTCGCCCAGATGGGCGTGGACGTCGGCGCCGAAGGCATGGTGCGCACGGCCGAGCGGTTCGGCCTGAACCAGACGCCACCGCTGGACCTACCCCGCCCGGCCATGAGCTTCTACCCGTCCGTCGAGGACTTCCGCAACGACATCCCGAAGCTGGCGCAGACGAGCTTCGGCCAGAACGACGTCCAGCTCACCCCGCTCAACATGACGCTCGTCGCTGCCGCGGTCGGCAACGACGGCGTGATCATGGCCCCCCACGTGATGAAGGAGATCCGCGACCGCGACGGCAACGTCGTGCAGCGCTACCAACCGACACCGTGGCTGACGGCGACATCGAACCCGGCCACGCTGGCCTTCCTCCAGCAGGCGATGGTCGAGGTCGTGAACAACGGCACGGCGCGGTGTTGCATGAAGCTGGCCAACGGCGTGCAGGCCGCGGCCAAGACCGGCACTGCACAGCTCGGCACAAACCCACCCCAGTCGCACGCGTGGATCACCGCGTACGCGCCGGCCGACGACCCTCGCATCGCGGTGTCGGTGTTCGTGAAGGCCACCCCCGAGGTCAGCGCCGGCACCGGCGGCACCGTCGCCGGGCCCGTGGCGCGCCAGGTCCTCGACGTCGCCCTCGCCACCCCCGACCCACTGGCCCCGCGGTGAGCGTTCACGCCGAGCCCCGGTGCCCCCTGGCCCGAACAGGCCATCGGTAACCTGCCCCCCGTCATGTCTGCCCCCGGGGAACGCCCCGTCCTCAACGACCGCTACGAGATCCAGAGCCGCATCGGGCGAGGGGGCATGGCTGACGTCTTCGTGGCTCGCGACAAGCTGCTCGATCGGCGGGTGGCCGTGAAGGTGCTGTTCCCGGAGTACGCCACCGATCCCAGCTTCGTCGAGCGGTTCCGTCGCGAGGCGCAGGCCGCCGCCAACTTGAACCACCCGAGCATCGTCGGCGTCTACGACTGGCGCCGCCAGGGCACCACGTACTTCATCGTGATGGAGTTCGTGGACGGCAAGAGCCTGGCCGAGATCCTGCGCGTCCGCGGGCGCCTCTCGGCCACGCAGGCCAGCGAGATCGCGACCGAGGTGGCGGGAGCGCTGGGCTTTGCCCACACCAACGGGATGATCCACCGCGACATCAAGCCGGCCAACATCCTGGTGGCCACCAACGGCAGCGTGAAGGTGGCCGACTTCGGCATCGCCCGCGCGTTCAACACCTCCACCCAGGAGAACCTGACGCAGGCCGGCGCCGTGATGGGAACGGCCACCTACTTCTCCCCCGAACAGGCCCAGGGACTGGCGCTCGACCCTCGTAGCGACCTGTACTCGCTCGGCATCGTCATGTACGAGATGGTGGCCGGACGGCCGCCGTTCTCGGGCGACAACCCGGTCACCATCGCCTACCGCCAGGTGCACGAGGCGCCGGTGGCCCTGCGCACCGTGGCACCGGATTGCCCGGCCGCCTACGAGACCATCGCTGGGCACCTGCTCACCAAGAGCCCCACCCAGCGCTACCCCTCGGCCGACGAGCTCCGCACCGACCTGCACCGCTTCCGCGAGGGCGAGGCCCTTGCCACCAACGCCGGCGCGGCCGTGCCGGTGGCCGCAGCGGCAGCCGGGGTCGCCGGCACGACGGCGATGGCCGCCACACCCCCGCCGTCCCAGACCGGGCAGTACGCCTACGACCAGGAGCCACCTCGCAGCAAGGGCTGGCTCGCCGCCAGCATCGTCCTGCTGCTCGTCGCCCTCGGGGTGGGCGGTTGGCTCCTCTACAAGGCCCTCGCCGGCGGCTCCACCGCCCAGGTCGTGCTGACGTCGGTGATCGGCAGGCCGATCGACGACGCCAGCAAGGTCCTCACCGACCAGGGCTTCAAGGTGGTCGAGCAGCCGACGCCGAACGCCGCGTTCGGGGCCGGGCTCGTCTACGAGCAGCGACCGCAGCCCGGGCTCGTCGACGAAGGGTCCGAGGTGACGCTGGTCTTCAACCCGGCCTCGCAGCAGGTCGACCTGCCCAACCTCGTCGGCCAGACCCGCGAGGCAGCCCAAAAGACCTTGCGCACCCTGGGCCTGGTCGCGCAGTTCGACCCGAAGGAGGACGCGGCCCAAACCGAGGGCACCGTGCTCGACCAGGACCCGAAGCCCGGCAAGGTGGACGTGGGCCGCACGGTGATCGTGGTGTTCTCGGTGGGCCGGGGCGAAGTGGCGGTTCCCAACGTCGCCAACCTCGACCAGGTGGTGGCGGCGGCACAGCTCGCCACCGCCGGCCTTCAGGTGAAGAC
>CAZTVJ010000368.1:0-3294 GCA_964616935.1 uncultured Acidimicrobiales bacterium
CCTCGTCGCGCAAGCCTGCAGGCGAGCACGCCGGTGCCGCCGCATCCGATGTCCAGCAGGCTGCGCGCGCCGAGCTCGTCGGCGATGGCCTCGTGGTGGTCCAGGTCGGCCCGGTCACCGTCGATGTCGTCGTAGATCGCCGCGGGTCGGCGAAGATCTGGTCCGGCACGCAGCAAACGATACGCGGACGCCGGCAAAGCCGTGGGTGGCGCAGGTCGGGTACGCCTCGCACAAGCAGTGCGGCGGAGAAGGGGATCGGCGGTCATTGGCGGGCAATCATGGTCAACCGCTGGAACGCTTGACCAGCAAGAACGCCCTGGTGGAGCAGTACTTCTTGGCGCCCTCGGCAGGATTCGAACCTGCGACCTGCGGTTTAGGAAACCAATACAGGGGGTGTCGTCTGACCTCACCTGGTCGTGTTTGGCCTCCTCAGCTCCAGCCGTCGTCTCGTTGGGCTACTTCGAGAATCACCCAGTCCCGTCGCTTGGATGGACAACTGGATGGACAACTCCGCTTCGTACTGCAGGGTTGGGACACGGCGGGAGGTCCACCTGCGCCGACCTCATTCGGTCGCCTAGCGATGGCGCGCTCTCGTTCATGCAACCCACGATGCGGACGACGACGCATCGGTGGGTCGGTCGCGTCCGTGATTGTCGCTGGATAGGTTGCCACGGTGGCACCGGTTCGTGAGGGGACGGCTCGTGGCCGGATCGAGCAGGTCGGTTCCGCAGGTGTCATCGGTGGCCTGGCCGGCGCGGCGCTGCTCGGTCACCGGGGCGCCAAGCCAGCGATCATCGGCGCAGTGGCGGGTGCCGTCGGTTTGGGGGTCTCGGAGGCGGTTGCTCGGGCGCGTCAGCGCCCGGGCGAGATCCCGGCGTTGTGGCAACGCATCGCGACGACCTCGGCGTTGATGGCTCCGTTGGGGTGGGCGGCCGGTCGGTTCACCGGTGCGGGACCAGTCGTCGTGGGGACCTCGGCGGGGACGGTTGTCGGCATCTTCGGCCTGCGCCCGCAGAAGGTGGTGTTGGGACCGCTGGTCGGCGCCGCGGTGGGCCTCGCCGCCGCCGCTCGGCGTCGACGGTTGCCGACCGCAGCGGTGGCCAGCACGACGGTGCTGGCATACCGGCTGGTGTCGGCGCAGCTGTTCCGGGACGCCCAGGTCAGCCTGCTCGCCGAGCGGGCACGAGCCGAGGACCTGCCCTTCGTCGTGCCACTGGAGGCTCGATCCCGCTACGTCGGCACGGACTACGTCCGGGCGTTGGCCGACGTGCTCGGCGGCACGTACCACGCTCACACGGCCGACGTCGGCATCGTCGCCGCGCTGGACGAGCTGGCCGGCCCGGATTTCGACCCGGGCGTCGTCGACTGGCGGGTCCGCGAGTTCTACGAGCACACCACCCGGTTCTCCCTCGACATCGTGCCCGAGTGGCGGCGATGGGTGCGGCCCGGCTACCTGCTGTACCGCACCGTGCTCGCCCGTCCCCTCGGGCAGGCCAGCCTCCCCATGAACCAGCGCGAAGCACTACGGGGGATCCGCAGCCGCATCGACACGATCACGCTCGACCGCGATGACGTCGTCGCCGTCCGCGGGTGGATCCGATCATTCGCCGACAACGACGAACCGATCTACGTCGGGATCTACACCACCTACCGGCACGACGGACGCGGGTACGTCAGCGTCGGCTTCCCGCTCCCGCAGGCCAGCTTCACCGCGACGCTCGAGCCGCGCCCTCGACCCGGGGGTGGCCTCGTGCTCACCAGCCGCAGCCACCTCGATCACCCGGGTCACTACCTGACGTACATCGATCCTGGCACCAGAGACCTCACGACCCTGGCCGTCCATGGCTTCGCCGAACAGCTCGACGTGTACGTCGAGGACGACGAACTGCGCGCCGAGCACGCCTTCTGGGTCTTCGGGCTGCCGTTCCTCGTCCTCCACTACCGCATCCACCCCAAACCGAGCAATAGCGTGTCGTGAGCTCGACCTTCGGACGCGCCGGGTGGCCTCCGGCGGGGTTGAGATCGCACCTCGGCGCAGAGGGTCACCGTGGCGTGAAGGGCCTTGGTCGTGCCTCGACGTCGCCACGGGTAGCCTGAGTCGCCGAACTGGGGGCAGCCTGATGTCTCGTCCCATCCATGTTGAAGAGTCGGTGACCGTTGCTCGCCCGCCCGACGTTGTCTGGTCGGTGGTGGCCGATTACGGGCGCGACGTCGAGTGGCGCAAGGGCCTGATCGACATGACGCCGGACCCGCCTGGTCCGCCCGCCGTAGGTACGAAGGTGCACGAGGTGCTCAAGACGGGTGGACGTTCCTACGTGGCCGACTCCACGGTGATTCAGGTGGGTGCGATGACGTATCGATTCGAGGGCTCCGGAACTCTGGGCAGGCTGGCGGGGAGTCGTACCGTCATCGCCGGCGCATCTCCGTCCGAGGCGGTGTTCACCTACGAGATCGAGATCACACCGTCAGGCATGAACCGGCTGCTGCGACCGATCATCGCCAGAAAGGCGCGTAGCGGGCTCCGGGGCGATCTCGAGCGTCTTGGTGAACTTCTCGAGCAGGGCTGAGGTCGTCGCGATGTCCCGGACCGCCGCGGTGAGGGGGCTGGCGTAGTGACGGGGCGTCGCAGATGGAGGAGGATCGCCGGACGGTCGCGGTCGCCGCGCTCATGACTGCTGCGGTTTGGCCGATCGGGACCCGCGCGGTCAGCTCGAGACGTTGGGGGCGCTTGCGGTCGCTGGCGTGGTGATCGCCTTTTCGCTCAGCTCGACGCTCGTGAAGCGTGCTCAATCTCCCGGTGTGCTGATCGCGGTCTGGAGGCTGACCGTAGCCACCATCGTCTGGAACCTTTTCGTCTGAAGCACGGGCCGACGCGTCACCATGTGGCATGTGCGCCAAGCGCTGCTGCCGGGCGTGTTCTTCGGCCTGAACCTGGCTATCTTCTTCGCCGGGGCGACACACAACAGCGTGGCCAACGCCGCACTGATCGGATCGCTCGCACCATTTTTCATCGTGCCGATCGGCGCCATGCTCTTCAAGGAGTACAACGATCCGCGTGCGCTGGTCTTCGCCCTGGTCGCCTTCGGTGGTGTCGGCATCGTGTTGTTCAGCGCGCCCCCCAAGGGGACGCGTCGCTAGAGGGCAACGTGTTCGGCTTCCTTGCGATGTTGCTCTTGGTGGCCTACGTGGTGTCGACGCGGCACTTTCGCCAGGACATGGATGTCGCCATCCTCATGGCGACGATCTGTCCGTTCGGACCGTGCCTTCGTCGAGTGCGACGCGCCGCTCGGCGTG
>CAZTVJ010000369.1:0-5367 GCA_964616935.1 uncultured Acidimicrobiales bacterium
CGCTCGATCTGGCTGAGGTAGGGGTTCGACACGCCGGCCATCTCGGCGAGGCGCCGCAGCGAGAGCTGCGTGACCTCTCGTTGATCGCGGA
This sequence comes from uncultured Acidimicrobiales bacterium, assembly GCA_964616935.1. Taxonomy (GTDB): domain Bacteria; phylum Actinomycetota; class Acidimicrobiia; order Acidimicrobiales; family Ilumatobacteraceae; genus CAZTVJ01. The sequence continues at coordinate 92 of CAZTVJ010000369.1, forward strand.
TGAACTCGCCGAGGTCGTCCCACGGAGACGCGACCGTCCTCATGGGACCAACGCTAGGAGAGTTCCGGGCGAACCGGCGGGTTCATCCGTGGGGTGCAAGCGCGGCTACGAGCCTTCAGCCCGGCGCCGAGGGAAGCGCCAGCGACGAGGCGCAGCGAGGCTCGGGCGAAGCGAAGCGGCGCCCCTGCCGAGCCATCAGCCCGGCTAGCCGCCCGAGACCGGCGGCAGGAGGGCGACCTCGTCGCCGGCGCCGACGATCGTGGCGTCGTCGGCCGGCTCGCCGTTCACCCACACCTTGCACGTCGGCAGCAGGGCCGCGAAGCCGGCCCCGTAGCGTGCCGTCGCCGCGGCCAGCACCTCACCGACGTTGGCGCCAGCGACCTCGTCCCGCTTGATGCCGGCCGCCTCACGGACCGACGCGAACAGTCGAAGGATCGCCACCTCGTCGAGCCTATGGCGTCGAGTCAATGGCGTGGCCGCCCCGGTGCCGCCGCCCGGGCGCGCACCGTCGCCCGCTACCGTCGCCAGCCGATGCCCACGGACGCCGACGAGCCCACCCGAGTCCTGCTCGTCCGGCACGGGCAGTCCGCCTGGAACGCCGAGGGCCGCTGGCAGGGTCACGCCGATCCACCCCTTTCCCCCCTTGGCGTTGCCCAGGCCCGAGCGGCCGCAACCGCGGTGGGGGCCGTCTCCGCCATCGTCGCCAGCGACCTGCAGCGGGCCCACACGACGGCCGAGCTCATCGCCGGCCAGCTCGGCATCGGGCCCGTTGTGCTCGAGCCCCGCCTGCGCGAGCGCGACGCCGGCGAGTGGACGGGACTGACCCGCGCCGACATCGACGAGCAGTGGCCCGGCTACCTCGTCGACGGGCGCCGCCCACCCGGCTTCGAGCTCGACGACGCCATCCTCGGCCGCGTCACCGACGCACTCGCCGACCTCCACCGCCACCATCCCGGCGAGCACGTGCTCGCGGTGGCCCACGCCGGCGTCATCCGGGCGGTCGAGCGCCAGCTCGGCATCGACGACGGGCTCGTGCCCAACCTCGGCGGTCGGGTGCTGGAGGTCCACGAGCGCTGGCTTACGGCGGGCGACCGGGTCGTGCTGCTCGAGGCCGATCAGGTGACGGCACCGCAGCAGCTGTGACGGGCTCCCTGTTCGACCACATCGACGAGCCCGACGACGGCGGCGACGACGAGGCCGTGGAGCCGATCCCGCGCCCCGCCGAGCGCATACCTGACGGACCACCGTTCACGGTCGAGGTGCAGCGGAGCCGCAAGCGCCGCAAGTCAGTCGGCGGCAAGCTCGTGGGCTCGGTGCTGCAGGTGACGGTGCCGAGCTGGATGAGCCGCGCCGAGCAGGACCGGGCGGTCGACGACATGACCCGGCGCTTCGCTCGCCGGTGGTCGACGGACCGCATCGACCTCGGCGGCCGGGCCCGCCGCCTGGCCCGCCAGCTGGAGCTGCCCGCGCCAACGGTGGTTCGATGGTCGGACTCGATGCTGAGCCGGTGGGGATCGTGCACGCCGTCGACGGGCACGGTCCGGGTGTCCACCCGTTTGGCACCGTTCCCAGCCTGGGTCCTGGACTACGTGCTCGTCCACGAGCTGGCCCACCTCGCGGTGCCCGAACACTCCGAGGCGTTCTGGGCGCTGGTCGACCGGTACCCGATGGCCGAGCGGGCCCGCGGCTACCTCATCGCCAAGTCGGGCGACGTCGAGGGCGAGTAGGCGCCGTCAGCTCCGCTCAGAGACGATGCCCTCGCGAACGTCCAGGATGCGGTCGAGCTCGACGGCCTCAAGCAGGCGGCGGTCGTGCGTGACCAGCAGGAGGGTCCCCTCGAACGTGGCGAGTGCCTGCTCCAGCTGCTCGATGGCGGCGAGGTCGAGGTGGTTGGTCGGCTCGTCGAGCACGAGGCAGTTCACGCCCGACGCGGAGAACAACGCCAGCACGGCCCGGGTGCGCTCACCCGGCGAGAGCTGCCCCACGGCGCGGCCGACGTGGTCGACGCCCAGGCCGAACTTCGCCAGGAGGGTGCGCGCGTCGGAGACCGTCATCGCCGTAGCTGCGAGGAACGCATCGAGCAGGTCGGCGTCGGGATCGAGCCGGCGGCGGGCCTGGTCCAGCTCACCCACCACCACCGATGGGCCGAGCCACCGCTCGCCTTTGGTGAGGGGCACGCGCCCGAGCAGCGCAGCCAAGAGCGTCGTCTTGCCGCTGCCGTTCGGACCGACGATCCCGACGCGGTCGGCCCAGCCGACCTGCACGTCCACCGGACCGAGGCGGAACGCGCCCCGCGCGACGACGGCGCCGTCGAGGCGAGCCACGACGTCACCTGACCTGGCCGTGGTGGCCAGCTCCAACCGCAGCTCCCAGCCCTCCCACGGCTTGTCCACGCGATCGAGGCGCTCCAAGGCTCGATCGGTCCGCTTCGCATCGTGCGAGCGTCCCTCGGCGCTGGCGATCGCCTTGCGGCGGATGTGCTTGTCGCCGTCCTTCGGGTGCTTGACCGCTCGAGCAATCCCCTCCCGCGTCCACGCTCGCTGGCGGCGGGCGCGCTCCTCCAGGTCCGAGCGCTTGGATGCGTAGCCGGTGTAGGCCTCCTCGGCGTGACGCCGGGCGACGACCTGCTCGGCCTGGTAGCTCGACCAACCGCCCTCGAAGCGTGTGGCTCGGTGGGTGTGGTCGTCCAGCTCGACGACACTGGTGACGGTGCGTTCGAGGAACGCGCGGTCGTGGCTGACGAGGACCACCGGGGCCTGAAGCTGCTCGACGAAGCCCTCCAGCCGGTCGAGCCCGTCGAGGTCGAGGTCGTTCGTCGGCTCGTCGAGCAGGTACACGTCGAACTGGCTGAGCAGGACCGCTGCGAGCTCCAACCGCGCCGCCTGCCCACCGGACAACGTGGCCGTCGGTTGCGCGAGGAGCCCGGGCGGGAGGCCGAGATCGGCCCACACCTCGCCGGCTCGGGCCTCCAGGTCCGCTCCGCCCAGCTGCAACCAACGTTCCAGCGCGACGGCGTAGCGGTCGTCGGCACCAGGCCGGGACGAAGCCAGCGCCGCGGTGGCCGCGCCCAGCTCGAGGTCGGCGGCGGCCACACCGGTGCGGCGAGCGAGGAAGCCCTGGGCGGTCTCACCGGGGCGACGGTCGGGTTCCTGGGGGAGGTATCCCACGTTGGCCGTGGGGGGTGAGAGGCGGACAGCGCCGGCATCAGGCCGGATCCGGCCGGCCAGGACCTGGAGCAGCGTCGTCTTGCCGACGCCGTTGGGCCCGACCACGCCGATGCGCTGGCCGGGCGCGACCGTCAGGTCGATCTCGTCGAGGACGGTCATCGCGCCGCGGGTGACGGTCACGCCGCGGGCGACGACGGTGGCGAGCGATGCCGGCACGACGAGCCCCGGCTAGCCCCGGTAGCGGTTGGTGATCGGCAGGCGCCGGTCCTTGCCGAAGGCCTTGGCCGTCACCCGCACACCGGGCGGGGACTGGCGACGCTTGTACTCGGCCAGGTCAACCAGGCGGGTGATGCGGCGCACCGTCGCCTCGTCGAAGCCGTCGGCGATCAGCTCGGCCGCTGTGCGATCGTGCTCGACGTAGGCCTCGAGGATCGGGTCGAGCAGCTCGTACGGCGGCAGGCTCTGGTCGTCGCGCTGGTCGGGGCGCAGCTCCGCCGACGGCGGCTTGGTGAACACCGCCTCGGGGATCACGGCGCGCCCGGCCCGTTCGTTGACGTGCTCGCACAGGCGGTAGACGAGAAGCTTCGGCACGTCCTTGATGACGGCGAAGCCCCCGGCCGAGTCGCCATACAGGGTGGAGTAGCCGACGGCCATCTCGCTCTTGTTCCCCGTCGTCAGCACGAGCCAGCCGAACTTGTTGGACAGCGCCATCAGCAGCATGCCGCGGATGCGGCTCTGCAGGTTCTCCTCGGTGAGGTCGGGTTCGCGCTCGCTGAACGACGGCGCCAGCAGACCCAGGAACGCCGCGAACGCGACCTCGATCGGGATGAGCCGATGGTCGACCCCGAGGTTCGCCGCCAGCACCCCGGCGTCGGTCGTCGAGCCCTCGCTCGAGTACCTCGACGGCATGGCCACGGTGTGGACGCGCTCGGCGCCCAGCGCCGCCACGGCGACACACGTGACGAGCGACGAGTCGATGCCGCCGGACAACCCGAGCACGACGTCGGTGAAGCCGTTCTTGCGCGCGTAGTCCCGCGTGCCGAGCACGAGGGCTTCGTAGACCTCGGCCACCGGGTCGAGCGCAGGCGTCACCCGCGGCTCGAGCGGCTCGTCGGCGACGGCCGCCTCCTCGGTGACGACGATCTCGGCGAGCGGCTCCGCGCTGGCGCGCCCACGCGGGTCGAGCAGGCGCTTGCGGAACACCGGGCGCACGTCGAGGTCGACCACGAGCATCTCCTCGGTGAACTGACCGGCCCGGGCCACGAGGTCGCCATCCGCGTCGACCACCATCGAGGCACCGTCGAAGACGAGTTCGTCCTGACCGCCGACCTGGTTCACGTAGATCAATGCGCACGAGGCATCCGCGGCCCGGGTAGCCAGCATCCGCTCCCTTTGCGCGACACGGCCGGCGAAGAACGGTGAGGCGTTGATGTTCACGACCAGCTCGGCGCCGCCGGCGGCCTGCGCCGCGATGGGCCCGTGCGGGCTCCACGCGTCCTCGCAGATGCTCACCCCGACCCGCACGCCGCCGATCACGTAGAGCTCGAGCGGGTCGGTGCCGGGGGTGAAGTAGCGCTGCTCGTCGAACACGGCGTAGTTCGGCAGGAGTCGTTTGTGGTACGTGCCCAGCACCTCGCCACGCGCGCAGACCGCGGCGGCGTTGGCGAGATCCACGCCGGCGTCGACGAAGCCGACGATGGCGGCACAGCGGCCCGTGCGCGCCGCCACCTTCTGCAGCGCGGCCCGGTTGTCGGCCACGAAGCCGGGCTTCAGGACCAGATCCTCGGGCGGGTACCCCGTGATGGCCAGCTCGGGGAACGCCGCCAGGTCCGCCCCTGCGGCCTCGGCCTGCTCGAGGCCGTCCAGGATGCGCTGGACGTTGCCGTCGAGGTCGCCTACCACGGTGTTGATCTGGCAGAGCGCCACGCGCAGCCGGCTCACTGGTGCACCGTCGCACGGAGCTCGCTTCGCTCGCTCACCGCCGCAGCGTACTGGCAGCCCGCCAGCGGACCGTGGGGCCGAGCGGCAACACTGCTGGATCGTGCTCACTCCGGAGGTGGAGGAAGCGATCGAACGCTCGGCGGCCCCGGTCGCGTCGCGCCACGCGAT
>CAZTVJ010000370.1:0-2461 GCA_964616935.1 uncultured Acidimicrobiales bacterium
AGATGAAGTTCATGAACGGCATCCCGGACGATATTGCGTCCAACCTCGCGATGATCGACGAGCTCGGCGGTCCCACGACCTACAACCACTACCCGAACGGCTGGGCCATGGCCTTCAACACACCGTTCAAGATGTGGAAGCGCTACGAGTTCAACGGCGGCACCGCCGACCCGTGCATCGTCTCGTGGCCCGCGGGCATGACGTCCAAGGGGGAGCTCCGCGACCAGTACCACCACGCCATCGATCTCGTGCCCACGCTGCTCGACGTGCTCGGTGTCGAACCGCCGGCGGCGATCAAGGGGCACGTGCAGAGCCCGTTCGACGGGGTGAGCATGCGGTACAGCTTCGACGACCCGTCAGCACCGAACGCGAGGCGCACACAGTTCTATTGCATGCTCGGCTCGCGAGGGATCTGGCACGACGGCTGGAAGGCCATCACGAACCACCCGACGCTCAGCGGCTGGAGCAATTTCAACGACGACGAGTGGGAGCTGTACCACACCGACGTCGATCGCTCCGAGCTCCACAACCTGGCGGAGCAGCACCCCGACAAGGTGCGCAAGCTCGTGAACCTCTGGTACGCGGAGGCCGGTGCGAACGGCGCGTTCCCGCTCGACGACCGCTCGGCGCTGGAGATCATGCTGACGCCCCGTCCCGTCCTGTCGGCGCCGCGAAACCGCTACGTCTACTTCCCCGACGCGGCCGAGGTGCCCGAGTCGCAGGCGGTCAACGTCCGCAACCGCTCGTACACGATCGGCGCGCTGGTCGACATCCCGGCGGCCGGTGCCGAAGGTGTGCTGTTCGCGCACGGCTCGACGTTCGGCGGCCATGCGCTCTACGTGAAGGACAACCGCCTGCACTACGTCTACAGCTTCGTCGGCATGTTCGAGCAACAGGTCGTGGCGACCGTCGACGTGCCGACGGGCACGAACCTCATCCTGTCGGCGTCGTTCGACAAGGACGGCGAGGATCCCCCTGGCGTGGCCACCGGTCTCCTGACCCTCTGGCACGGCGAGACGAAGGTGGGCGAAGGCCGCATCAAGACCCAGCCCGGCAAGTTCATGATCGCCGGCGAAGGGCTCTGCATCGGGCGAGACGGTGGCGACGGCGTCACAACCCACTATCCGGGTCAGCAGCCGTGGCGCTTCACGGGCGGCACCATCCAGCGGGTCGCGGTCGACGTCAGCGGCGAGCCCTATCTCGATCTCGAGCGCGAGGCGCAGGCCATGCTCATGCGCGAGTAGCGGCCACGAACTGGCGTTCTACTCAGAAGACCGTGGTCCAGTCGTCCTTCATGCTGACCACAGTCCAACCGTCCGCCTTGGCTTGCTCGAGCGCCTGCTCGGCACCCTCGGTGTAGTCGAATTCCCGCTCGGCATCGTCGTGAAGGACGAGGAGGCGCAACGTGGGCTTGTCGGCGTGATGGTGCTGCTGCTCCCGATGACCCGCTCACGCGGGATGCCGTACAGCTCCTGGGTGACGGGTCGCATGAAGTCGCGACCGCCACCCGAGGTGATGTAGTTCGCGAAGCCGTTCGCGGCCAGGTAGCCGAGGAGCTGGACCATCGGCGCGTAGGCGCACTCCAGGTAGCCGCGTCCAAGGGTCGGATGCGGTGCACTGCGAAGGAAGGCGTCCGACTGCGCCTCGAAGTCTTCGACGGTGATCCCGGCGAAGGCGGCCAGGACCCCCGCCCCCAGCGTCCGCACGTTGGTGTCGTCCCCTGCATAGTGCTCCACGACGAGGGCGCCCAGCCAGGCGTGATCGCGCTCGTGGGCCGCCTTCCAGGGCTGGCGCTCTCGCAGCTCGGGCTCTGCTTCGGCCATCTCGGCCAGGCGCCGGAGGATGAAGTCGAGCTGGATCGGCATCGGCTTCTCGCACCACAGGGTGCCGTCGTTGTCGAACACGGCCACTCGGTCTGCCACCGCCACGGCGTCCGATCCATCGGCCCCCACCGCGCGCTCCACGAAGGCGACGATGGCCGCCTTGGTCGGGCCGTCTCTCCAGCTCGACAGCGGATCACTGGTCATCCGGACACTCCTTCCGGATGCTAACGACGACCACCGCCGAAGCCGCGCCGTGGGCGCGTGGGCAGGGCCTCGGTGATCTCCTCGTCGAGGTCGTCCGCCGTGGTGACCACGTACGTCATGCAGGCGAACACCGTCTCGGGTGACAGCATCGACCCCGGCAGGCTGTAGCGGTACCACACCGTGGCGCTGTTCGCGTCGAGCGCGACCGCACCCAGCGGCACGTTCCAGCTCAGCGAGAGCAGGTTGGCCGCGACCTCGGCCGGCATGGCCTCGACGTCCACCTCCTGGGCCAGGCCCGCTCGGAAGTCCATCATCAGGCCGAGCCGGTCATGGGTGAACACCTCGACCGTCAGGACCGTGGTGCCGTACTCGACGGAGAAGCAACCCGACTGCTCGTCGTACTCGTAGGCAACCTCGTTCTGGGCGAGCACATC
>CAZTVJ010000371.1:0-3019 GCA_964616935.1 uncultured Acidimicrobiales bacterium
GAGATCCTCGACGACGAGATCCGCGCCGTGCTCTGCTCGGACAAGGTGACCACCGACGAGTGGCTGGATGCACATCGCACTGCGCACGGCGTCGGCCTGCGTTCCAACGTCACGATCATGTTCGGCTCCATCGAGCAACCCGTGCACTGGGCCCGCCACCTGGTGCGCACCCGTGACCTCCAGAAGGAGACCGGGGGCTTCACCGAGTTCGTCGGCCTGCCGTTCGTGCACATGGCCTCGCCCATCTACCTGCAGCGCAAGGCCCGCCGCGGCCCGACGTTCCGCGAGACGCTGCTCATGCACGCCGTCGCCCGCGTCGCCTACCGCGGCTGGATCGACAACATCCAGGCCTCCTGGGTGAAGATCGGCCTCGATGGGGTACGCCAGCTGCTCCTGGCCGGCGCCAACGACCTCGGCGGCACCCTCATGAACGAGAACATCTCGCGTGCCGCGGGCGCCAGCCACGGCCAGGAGATGGACGAAGCGTCCTTCCGGGCGCTCGTCGAGCCGCTCGGCCGCACCCTGGAGCAGCGCACCACGCTCTACGGGAGGGCCGTGGCGGTCGGCGCACCGGCGTAGCGTCAGCACCCATGGCCGAACGCAAGCCGAGGTACCGGACGGGCTCCGCCGAGCTCGACCAGCGGATCGTCGAGCTGCTCGACGACATCGGCGCGACCGAGAACCGGGACCTGCTCTTCGAGATCTTCGTCACGGCGGCGCGCCTGGCACGCGACGACGCCGATCCGCTCGATCTGAAGATCACCAACGCGGCCCTGAAGGAGATGCGCAACGCCTTCCGGGCCTTCGCCCCCTACCGCGGGCGCCCGATGGTGACGATCTTCGGCTCGGCCCGCACGCGGCCCGACGACCCGCTCTACGACCAGGCCCGGCGCATCGCCGCGGCGCTCGCCGAGGAGGGCTGGATGGTCGTCACCGGGGCCGGCCCGGGGATCATGGCCGCCGGCATGGAGGGCGCGGGACAGGCCCAATCGTTCGGCGTCAGCATCCGGCTGCCCTTCGAGCAGACGGCCAACCCCATCATCGCCTCCGACGACAAGCTCGTGTCGATGAAGTACTTCTTCACCCGCAAGCTGATGCTCATCAAGGAGTCGAAGGCCTTCGTCTGCCTCCCGGGCGGCTACGGCACCCTGGACGAGACCTTCGAGCTGCTCACGCTCACCCAGACCGGCAAAGGCTTGCCGGTGCCCATCGTGTTCCTGGACATCCCCGGCGGCACGTACTGGACAGCCGCCCAGCACTTCATCGAGGCCGAGCTGGTGAGCCGGGCTCTCGTCACCCCGGACGACCTGCAGCTGTTCCTCGTCACCGACGACGTGGACGAGGCGCGTGCGGAGATCACCGGCTTCTACGCGAACTACGACTCGATGCGCTACGTCGGCGACGAGCTCGTCATCCGCCTCAACCGTCCCCCGACCGCGGCACAGCTCGCGCAGCTCAACGAGCGGTTCGGTCACCTGGCCGTGAAGGGCACCATCGAGCCCACCACGCCGCTGGCCGACGAGATGGCCGACGACGATCGGCTCGACCTGCCCCGCATCAAGCTGAAGTTCGACAAGCACCGCCATGGCATGCTCCGCACGCTCATCGACGCCCTCAACCGGTTGGAGCTATCGGCCGCGTAGCGTCGGCGCGGTGAACACCCTCGTCACCCCCGCCTCCCTTGCACCACCGGCCGCCCGCTACAGCCACGCCGTGCTGTCCACTGCGCCGACCCGGCTGCTGCACACCTCCGGGGTCGTGCCGGCCCGACCGGACGGCACCGTCCCCGCGGATCTGGCCACGCAGGCCGCGACCGTCTGGGCGAACCTGGCCGCCATCCTCGCCGAGGCGGGAATGACCGTGCACGACGTCGTGTCGATCACCACCTACGTCGTCGTCGGGCACGACCTCGCCACGGTGATGGCGGCACGGGACACGGCCATGGGCGGCCATCCGCCCGCCTCCACGCTGGTCCTGGTGCCCGCGCTCGCCCGCCCCGAGTGGCTGCTCGAGATCGCGCTGGTGGCGGCGGCGTAGCGGCTCAGCAGCCCTCGGTCGTGAAGTCGAGCGACCGGGCGCCGCGGAACCGACCGTTCACGTCGATGGCGATCACGTCCCAGCGCACCCGTGCGCACGGCGACAAGGGCGCGGCCAGCCGGTACGACCGCGCCGACCCAGCCAGGACCACCTGGGTGGACCCACCGCCGCCCGTCACCGACACCCTCAGCACCTGAGTGGCCGGTAGGCAGCTGCCCAGGTAGGTCCAGGACAACGTGGGCTGGAGGGGCGCTGAGGCCCCGTCCAGCGGCAGAAGGCCGACTGCCGAGTCGAGGCGGCAGCGACCCGGGACCACGGGTGTCGCCGTCGTCGGAGTGGTGGGCGGCGTGGTGGGCGGCTCCGTCGTCGGAGTGGTGGGCACCGGAGTCGTGGTGGTCGCCTCGGTGGTCGTCGGTGCCAGCGTGGTGGTGGGGCTCGTCGGGGGCTCGGTCGGTGGCGGTGGGCTCGTCGTCACTGGGGGACTCGTCGTCGGGGTGGTGGGCGCCAGCGTGCTGCGTGGCACGGTCGTGGGTGCGGCGGTCGTGGTGGTCGACGACGACGTCGTCGTCGTGCCAGAGCTGGTCGTCGTGGCGAACGCCGTGGTTGGCGGCGGTGGCAGCGGCGGCAGGCCGCTGCCGACGCTCACGGTGATCACCGCCTCACCCCACTTGCCGGCGCTGTCGCGGGCTCGCACGCGCAGCGTGGCGGTCTCCGAGGACTGGGCCGCCCAGGAGAACCGGAGCTCGGCCCGGGACGACCCATCGGTGAGGGCGCTCGCCACCTTGTCGTCGTCCACCCGCAGCTCGGCCGCTGCGATGCCATCCGGGTCCTCGGCCACCGCCACCACCTGCACCGTGGCGACCTGCAGGATGGCCCCCTGCTCGGGCTGCACGAAGGTGACCGTAGGACCATCCGCACTCGGTGCGCTCGGGGACGCGTCACCGCGAGGCACCATCACGATCGCGGTCGCCACCACCACGAG
>CAZTVJ010000372.1:0-2595 GCA_964616935.1 uncultured Acidimicrobiales bacterium
CCGGCGTCGCCGCCACCTGCGTCCAGGTGCCCGTCGGTGCCGGTGTGGAGTCCTACTGCGCCGCCCCCGCCGGGCCCATCGCCCGCTGGGACACCGCCGCCGTGAACGTCGAGCTGCAGGCCTTCCAGGACACCGCCGACCCCGCCGCGTTCATCCTCCCCGGCCGCTGATCGCCACCGCACAGGGCCGCCGGGGGGCCGCATCATCACTTGAGGCACGTGAGGTTCCGCCCAGCGAAACCTCCGGTGCCTCAAGCATCACTTCGGCCGCCGCCGAGCAATCCACCACCTTGATCGAGAGCGAGTCACGAATCGCGTCGTCCCAGCGACGCGATCGGTGACTTGGTCGGCCGGAGCCGCCAGAGCAGCGTCAGGCGTCGACGACCACCAGGGCGTGGTCGGCGTGGTTCATGGGCTCGGGGCCAGCGTCGGTGGCGACGACGATGTCCTCCAACCGCATGCCCCAACGGCCGGGCATGTAGATGCCCGGCTCGATGCTGAAGGCGTGGCCCGGCGCAAGCGGCAGCGGGTTGCCGGCGACGATGTAGGGATCCTCGTGCTCCTCGGTACCGATGCCATGGCCGGTGCGGTGGATGAAGAACTCGCCGTAGCCCGCATCGGCGATGATGCGCCGGGCCACCGCGTCCACGTCCTCGCACGGCGTGCCCACGGCGGCAGCGGCCACGGCGGCCTGCTGCGCAGTGTGGAGCACGGCGTAGGCCTCGGCCACCTCGGCGGGCGGGTCGCCGAGCGACACGCAGCGGGTGATGTCGCTGCAGTAGCCGGCCATGGTGCCGCCGAAGTCACACAGCACGACCTCGCCCGCTTGGATGACCCGGGTTCCCGCGTGGTGGTGCGGGCTGGCGGCGTTCTCACCCGCGCCGACGATGGCGAAATTGACCTTGTCGTGGCCCTCGGCGACGAGGCGATCGGACAAATCCTGAGAGACCTCGGCCTCGGTCCGGCCCACGAGCGCGATCTCGCCGGTCTGCAGCTGGAGCGCCACCCGGTCGGCCGCGGCACCGGCGGCCCGCAGGGCCGCGATCTCGGCTGGGTCCTTGCGGATGCGCAACGGCGAGGTCACCACGCTGCCCCGCTGGAAGCTCGTGCTCGGTAGCGCCGCGATGAGGTCCACGAGGAACCGAGCCCACGTGTGGTCGCCGATGGCGGCGACGTCGGCCCCCTTGGCGAGGTGCGCCACCAGCTCGACGGGGTCCTCCGTCTCCCCCCACGGCAACAAGCTGAACACCCGCGGCCGCTCGACCACCCGCGGCGCCTCCAGCCGGGGGATCACCAGGGTGGCGTCGCCGTCTCGCGGCAGCACCAGCATGGTGAGTCGCTCCAACGGCATGGCCGTGTAGCCCGTGAGGTACGGGAGGTCGGCACCGACCGACAGCAGCAGCACGTCGACGCCGACCGCCGCCATCTGGTCCCGAGCGCGAGCGACCCGGTCCTCGAACACCTCGTCGGCGGACGCTGCTCTCATCTCGCCAGTCTCGCGCTTCGAGGCAGGCACCAGACGAGCGCGGCCTCAGGCGAAGCTGAGCCCGTCGGCCGCAACAGCGGTGACGACCCCGGACGCTGCTTGCTTGGCGTGGTAGCTGGACCGGGTGAGCGGTGACGCCTCCACGTGCGGGATGCCCATGGCCTCGCCGACCTGCTTCCACCGCTCGAACACCTCGGGCTCGACCCACCGGGCCACGGGCATGTGGTGGGTGGTTGGCCGCAGGTACTGGCCGATGGTGACGATGTCGATGCCGATGCCCCGCAGATCGGCCAGCGCGCCGACGACCTCGTCGTCCGTCTCGCCGAGGCCCACGATGAGACCGCTCTTGGTGGTGAGCCCGGCCGCCTTGGCCCGGGCCAGGACCGCCAGGCTACGGGCGTAGTCGGCCGACGGCCGCACCGCTCGCTGCAGCCGGGCCACGGTCTCCAGGTTGTGGTTGAGCACGTCGGGGCGAGCGTCGAAGATCACGTCGAGCGAGGCGGCCGAGCCCCTGCAGTCGGGGATGAGCACCTCCACCACCGTGCCCGGGCGGCGGGCGCGGATGGTGCGGATCGTGGCGACGAAGGCGGCCGCCCCGCCGTCGGGCAGGTCGTCCCGTGCGACGGCAGTGACCACCGCATGCTGCAAGTTCATCCGGGCGACAGCCTCGGCGACGCGCTCGGGCTCGTCGTGGTCGAGGGCCAAGGGCTTCGACGTGTCGACCAGGCAGAAGCCGCAGGCGCGCGTGCAGCGCTCGCCGTTGATCATGAAGGTGGCGGTGCCGTCCGCCCAGCACTCGAAGATGTTCGGGCAGCCCGCGTCCTCGCAGACCGTGACGAGCTCGAGGTCTCGCATGGTCTTCTTCAACGACAGGTACGACGGGCCCATCCGGGCCTTGGCCCGCAGCCAGTCCGGCTTGCGGTCCGAGATGGCGAGACCATCGGTGACGCCAGCCTGCGCCAGACGACCGAGCAGCCGCACCGGCTCCCTACGGGGTCGCTCCACCTCGCCGGGCCCTTCGCCCCGGCTGAACGGCGACAGGTCCTCCGGGCGCACCTTCCAGGCGATGTCCTGGCGGTCGACCTCGCCGCCCCCCCACACCCAGCCGGC
>CAZTVJ010000373.1:0-2347 GCA_964616935.1 uncultured Acidimicrobiales bacterium
CCGGGCCGAGAACCGCGAAGCGCCGCGCCCGCAAGAAGAGCTGGACCTCGGTGAGCCCATCGACGTCGCCGGCTACCTGGACCTGCGCGACGAGGGCTACGGCTTCCTGCGCGTCAGCGGGTTCCTCCCCAGCCGGGACGACGTCTACGTGTCGGTGAAGCAGAGCCGCCAGCTCGGGTTGCGCCGGGGCGACCACGTCACCGGCGCGAGCCGCGCCGCCGGCCGCAACGAGAAGAACCCGGCGCTGCTGCGCATCGACACGGTGAACGGCCGCGACCCCGAGCTCGCCCGGCTGCGTCCCCGCTTCGAGGACCTCACGCCGCTGTTCCCGGACGAGAAGCTCAGCCTCGAGAACCTGGCCGATCCCACGAACATGACCGCCCGCATCGTGGACCTCGTGTCGCCGATCGGCAAGGGCCAGCGCGGTCTCATCGTGTCGCCCCCGAAGGCGGGCAAGACGTTCGTGATGAAGACCATCGCCACCTCCATCGAGCGCAACAACCCCGAGGTGAAGCTCATCGTGCTGCTCGTCGACGAGCGGCCCGAAGAGGTCACCGACATGCGCCGTACGGTGAAGGGTGAGGTCATCGCCTCCACGTTCGACCGCCCGAGCGAGGAGCACACCCACATCGCCGAGCTCGCCATCGAGCGGGCCAAGCGCATGGTGGAGGAAGGCGACGACGTCGTCGTCATCCTCGACGGCATCACCCGCCTGGCCCGGGCCTACAACCTGGCCGCGCCGGCCACGGGCCGCATCATGTCCGGCGGCATCGACGCCGGTGCGCTCTACCCGCCGAAGAAGTTCTTCGGGGCCGCGCGCAACATCGAAGAGGGTGGCTCGCTCACCATCTTGGCCACGGCGCTCGTGGAGACGAACTCGCGGATGGACGATGCCATCTTCGAGGAGTTCAAGGGCACCGGGAACATGGAGCTGCGGCTAGACCGCAAGCTGGCCGAGCGGCGGATCTTCCCAGCCATCGACGTGGACGCCAGCTCCACCCGCCACGAGGAGCTGCTGTTCGACCGCAGGCAGCTCCAGCAGGTGTGGAAGCTGCGACGGGTGCTCTCCGGCCTGGCCGAGGGTGGCTCCGGCGCCCCTGGGCTCGAGCTGCTGATGGACCGCCTGAAGACGTTTCGCTCCAACGACGAGTTCCTGGCCGAGATCGCCAAGCAACCCTCGATGTAGCTGGCCCTGTAGCTGGCCGGCGTGCCGGTGGCCGGACGCACCGCCCCCGCTACACTGACCCGTCCCCTCTCCGGGAGTGATCTCACGATGAAGACCGACATCCATCCCACGTACGACACGACGGTCGTGGTCTGTTCCTGCGGGAACACCTTCACCACGAAGTCCACGAAGGCGGGCCAGCTCCACGTGGAGCTGTGCAACGAGTGCCACCCGTTCTTCACGGGCAAGCAGAAGCTCGTCGACACCGGCGGCCGCGTGGAGCGGTTCGAGCGGCGGTACGGCCAGCGCAAGACCGCCACGAAGGCCACGCCGAAGGCGTGACGCTTGACCCGCAGCGCCGTCGTGCGCTGCTGGAGGCCAAGCTCGGAGCCCTCGTCCGCGACCATGCGGGCGAGGCTCCGGTCGTTTTCGGCCCGTTCGGCGGGGGTGCCGCCCTGGTGCGGGACGGTTCGGCGTGGGTGCTGGCCGACGCCCAGCCGGAGCGCTCCCTGGGTCAGGCGATGGCTTGGGCCCGCCAGCACGGCTGCCGGTCGGTGAACGTGCTCGCCGAGGCCGACACGGGTCTGCTCGCCCGCCGGGCCGCGGCCTTCACCGATCCACCTCGGGTCTGGCGGGTCGAGGGCCGGGCGCTCACGGCCGCCGCGGCCGAGCCCCTTCCCGAAGTCCCGGCGGTCGACCCCCGCCTGCTGGCCCTGGTGGATCTGATCGAGGCGGGCGGCGCCGAACCCGTGGTCGAGCACGGCGTCCTGATCGGCGAGGTGGCCGGGCTCGAAGTGTGCCGGGCGGTGCTCGACCCCTACCTCGACGTGGCCCGCCTCGAAGTAGGTGTCGGCACTCACGATCGAGAGGCGTTCCAGCTGCTCCACGGCGATGTGCCCACGGTCGATGCGCTGGGCGCCGTCGTTGCCCTGGTGGCGCCCCATCGGGCTTCGGGCGCGCCGCCCCACGCGTTGGGCCGCTTGGCCGCTGAGCGTCGACTGCGCCAGCGGTTGGTCGAGCAGCCTGCGCTCGTCGGGGCGTCGATGGTTGCGGCCGCACCGTCGCCCCTGCCCCGCCGCAGCTTGAAGGACGTGGTGCCATGTGCTGCGGTGGGCGCCGCGGGCGGTCGGGCCGTTGTCGTGGTGTGCTCGGTCGGGATCGATCTCGACCTCGTGCCGTGGG
>CAZTVJ010000374.1:0-5091 GCA_964616935.1 uncultured Acidimicrobiales bacterium
GCCGGCCCGGCGATACCGACGGCATCGGCGTCGCGGGCCTCGATTGCCTCGCCTTCCAGTACTGGGGCCAGCTCTCAGGGCTCGTGCCGCTGGTCGGCATCACCAGCGGCTTCTGCTTCGCGGGCAACGCCGCGATCCTCGGTTGTTGCGACGTCGTGATCGCGACCCAAGGCTCGAACATCGGCATGGGCGGCCCCGCGATGATCGAGGGCGGCGGGCTCGGCATCTTCCGGCCCGAAGAAGTCGGCCCGCTCGCGGTGCAGACGCAGAGCGGCGTCGTGGACATCGCAGTCGAGGACGAGCGCGAGGCCGTCGCGGTCGCGAAGCAATACCTCTCGTACTTCCAAGGTCCGCTCGCGAGCTGGCAGTGCGCAGACCAGCGCTTGTTACGGCGCGCGATTCCCGAGAACCGCCTGCGCATCTACGACGTCCGCAGAGTGATCGACACCCTCGTGGACGAGGGCAGTGTGCTCGAGCTGCGTCGGCACTTCGGCCTCGGCATGGTCACCGCGCTCGCCCGCATGGAGGGTCGCCCACTCGGCGTCGTCGCCAACAACCCGACTCACCTGGCCGGGGCCATCGACAGCGACGGCGCGGACAAGGCGGCGCGCTTCCTCCAGCTCTGCGACGCCTTTGACCTGCCCGTGCTGTTCCTCTGCGACACCCCGGGGATGATGGTGGGCCCCGAGGTCGAGAAGACCGCGCTCGTACGGCACTGCAGCCGCCTCTTCGTGATCGGTGCCAACCTCACCGTGCCGTTCTTCACCATTGTGCTCCGCAAGGGCTACGGCCTTGGCGCGCAAGCCATGGCGGGCGGGAGCTTCCGTGCCCCCTTGTTCACCATCGCATGGCCCACAGGCGAGTTCGGCGGCATGGGACTGGAGGGCGCGGTCAAGCTGGGTTACCGCAACGAGCTGGCGGCGCTCGACGACCCCGCGGCGCGCAAGGCGTTGTTCGACGACATGGTCGCCCGCATGTACGAGCACGGCAAGGCTGTCAGCATGGCCTCGCACTTCGAGATCGACGACGTGATCGATCCCGTCGACTCCCGCCACTGGATCACGACAGCTCTGGCCGCCGCGCCCGCACCGGCGCCGCGTGACGGCAAGAAGCGATCCTGCATCGACACCTGGTGACCCCTCCGTAGTCCCCAGCCCGCCCGCGCACCCCGCCCGCGCACCCCGCCCCGGCTTCTGCGGGCGAATACCCACATGAGGAGTGGGCGCTCGCCCGCAGACGGGTGAGAGAGCGGTCAGCCGATCCCCGGCAGCACTCCGGCCAAGAGCCTGGCCGCCGCGGCACTGGCCGCACGACCGGCGGCCAGCACCTCATCGTGGTCGAGCCGGCCACCGAGGCCCGCCGCCAGGTTCGTGACGAGCGATAGGCCCAGCACCTCAAGGCCGCAGGCGCGGGCGGCGATCGCCTCCAGCACGGTGGACATGCCGACCAGGTCGCCACCCAAGGTGCGGTAGGCGCTGATCTCGGCCGGGGTCTCGTAGTTCGGTCCCCAGTAGCCGACGTACACGCCCTCCTCGAGGCCGGGTACGACCTGGTGGCATTGCTGGCGCAGGCGCAGCGAGTACAGGTCGGTGAGATCAACGAACTGCGCGCCGGCCAAGGGCGACACCCCCGTCATGTTGATGTGATCGCTGATGAGCACCAGCTGGCCGGGCCGCAGGCCCTCACGGATCCCCCCACACGCATTGGTGAGCACCACGGTCCGGCAACCGGCGGCAGCCGCGGTGCGCACACCGTGAGCGACGGCGACGGGATCGCGTGCCTCGTACAGGTGGGTGCGCCCGAAGAACGCCAGCACCGCCCGGCTCCCGACGCGCAACGACCGGACCATCCCGTGGTGGCCCGCGACGCCCGCCGCGGCGAAGCCAGCTAGCGCGTCGAAGGGAATCTCGGCCACCAGCTCACCGATGTCTGCCATCGCATCGGCCCAGCCCGACCCGAGCACGATGGCGACGTCGTGGCGGGCCACTCCGGTCTGGCCGGCCAGCTCGGCTGCGGCCTCCAGGGCCTGCGGGGTGACGCTCATCCCTCGAGAACGATGGCGGACGTGGTCACGCCGGCGTCCTACCACAGCCACACGACCCGTTCCCCACTCAGTGTCGAGCATGCGCGCGCCTGGCGTCTCATCGCTCGACCTGAACGACGAGCGCGGGCGTGCGTAGGCGGAATTGCAGGCGGCCGCCCGTGATGGGCTGAACTGCACGCCGTGCACCAGGACCTTTCCTCCCTGTTCGACCTGTCCGGCCGCGTCGCCATCGTCACCGGTGGCTCCCGCGGTCTCGGGCGCGCGATTGCCCTGGCCTTCGCCGAGGCCGGCGGGTCAGTGGTCGTCGCCAGCCGCAAGCTCGACGCCTGCCAGGCCGTGGTGGCTGAGATCGAGGCCCTCGGCGGCCACGGGCTCGCCGTGGCCGTCCGCATGCAGGACCCCGACGAGGTCACCGGCCTGGTCGAGGCCACCATGGGACGGTTCGGCCGCCTCGATGTGGTCGTCAACAACGCCGCCACCGTGCTCGACCGCACCATCGACAGCCTCGAACCGGGATCGTTCGACGGGGCGTTCACCACGAACCTGCTCGGCCCGCTCCTCCTGGTGCAGGCGGCAAAGCCCCACCTGGCGGCGGGTGGGCACGGCTCGATCGTCAACGTCATCTCCGTCGCTGCGTCCTTCGGCACACCCGGGCGCTACCTCTACCCACCGGTCAAGGCGGCCCTGGCCCAGGCCACCCGCTCACTCGCCCGCGATCTCGGTCCGCTCGGCATCCGGGTCAACGCCGTCTCGCCGGGCACGTTCCGCACCGACATGGTGACGAAGGCCTACGACGACGAGGTGCTCGATCGCATCGCCCGGACCGCCCCCCTCGGGCGGATCGGCGAGCCACGCGAGATCGTCGGCCCGGTCCTGCTCCTCGCCTCCGATGCCGGCTCGTTCATGACCGGCACGATCCTCACCATCGACGGCGGCGCGACGTGCTGATCGGCGGGCTCGTCCGTAAACGGCGCTTCCTCCTCGCGCCGCGTGCGCCTCGTCCGTAAACGGCGCTTCCCTCGGCGCCAGCCCGGACCCCCGCACCCGTCCTCGAAGCAGAACGTGTTGACAGGGGGCCGTGGGCGGCACGACCCCAACTTGTTGGAGGTGTGCCGCGGATCGGGGGTGGCTCAGGTGCCGGTGAGGCGCTCCACGACAGGGGCCATGGCGGCGGTGGCGTCCTGCTGGAACGCGATGTAGCTGATGCCCCAGCGCTCGCGCAGGCCCTGGAGGTTCTCGGTGATCTGATCGACCGTCCCGAGCTGGAAGTACGGCGCTTGTAGCACCACCTCAGGCGGCAGGCCGAACGCGGGCGCAAGCTTCTCCGCCACCGAGCCCGGATCATCGGTCACCACGGTGACGAAGACCTGGAGCTGCAGCTCAAGCTGGTCGAAGCGGTCCCCCGCCGCCTCCTTCACCCAGGCGATCTTCTGGTCGACCACATCGGCCGCGGCCGTGGCCATGGAGGCCGGGTTGATCGAGCGGGCCACGATCTTGGGGTTGACACCGACGATGTCGGCCTTCTGCGCGGCGAGCGACAGGATCTTCTGACCACCGCCGCCGATCAGGATGGGGATGTCCGACACCGGCTTGGGCCGGCCGTCGACCTCGGCCACCTTGAAGTGCTCGCCGCTGTAGGAGAACGAGCCCTCGCCCCACATGCCGCGGAAGATGTCGACCGCCTCGGACAGGCGGGCGATGCGGGTGTCGGCATCGGCCTGATCGATGCCAGCGATGGCGTAGTCGTCCTTCAGCCAACCCGCCCCGATGCCCATCATGAAGCGGCCTTCGGACAACAGGTCGATCGTGGCCGCCTCCTTGGCGAACACCACCGGGTTGCGGAAGTCGACGCCGGCCACGAGGGTGCCGACCTTGAGCGTCGTGGTGGCACACGCTGCCGCCATGATCGCCGGGACCGGCGAGAGCTGGCCGGGGAAGTGGTCGTCGATCTGGAAGCTGACGTAGCCGAGATCCTCGGCTTGGCGGGCGAGGTCGGCCCATGCTTGCGCTGACGGGGCCTTCGTCGCCTTGGCGCCGAACCGGAAGGGACGTGGTGCTGCCATGACCGCGGACGCTAACCGGTGTGCGCACCTTTGTCGTAGAGCGAACGCGACTCCCTCGGTGGGATCGTGGCCCACTCCGACTTCTCGGGACGTCAACGCGCGCGAGGCGCGATGGCCGCGCCTCAGATCGGGCCGGCGACACCGACACGCTCGGCCGCGCGGGAGATGTTGCGCACCATGCCGCCGAACACCACACCATGGAACGGGGCCACCGACCACCAGTACAGGTGCCCCGCAAGACCACGGGGCAGGAACACCGCACGCTGGACGAGAGTCGCACGGCCGGCGTCGTGCTCGGGGATGACCCGCAGCTCGAGCCAGGCCAAGCCCGGCAGCTTCATCTCCGCTCGAAGGCGCAGGAGCGCTCCCGGCACGAGCTCTTCGACGCGCCAGAAGTCGAGGGCCTCTCCCACCCGCAGTGTCCGGGCATCTCGTCGGCCACGGCGAAGGCCGACACCACCGACCAGCCGGTCGAGCCAGCCTCGCACCGCCCACGCCAGCGGGAAGGAGTACCAGCCGTTCGCGCCCCCGATGCCCTCGACGACCTGCCACACCCGCGCCGGTGCCGCGTCGACGCCGCGCTCGCGCTGGTCGACGTAGAGCGAGCCACCGGACCAGTCGGGATCGGTGGGCAGCGGGTCCGACGGCGCTCCCGGCCACGTCGCCGACGACCAGCGGGTCTCGATGTCGCCGTGCGAGATGCGCTCCAACGCCAGGCCGATGGCCCGATCCACCCCGACGAGCCCGTCGGGTGGGTCGGGGACCAGCGCCGCGATGTCGTGCTCTCGGCACACGGCGTCGTGGATGAGCGAACCGATGAGTGGCCGGGCGATGGCCGCCGGCACCGGTGTCACGAGGTTGACCCACAGCGAGGAGAGCTCGGGCGTCAGCACCGGGACGGGCACGATGAGGCGCGGGCGGAGCCCAGCGACGTGCGCGTAGCGCCGCATCATCTCGGCGTAGGTCAGCACGCCGGGACCACCG